>JAAYAS010000024.1 GCA_012719255.1 Microbacteriaceae bacterium
GCGGCCGCGCGGGCCGCGATGCGGCGCGGCTGGGCGACGACGACGCGGCCGCCGGCGCCGGCGGCGAGCAGGTTCGCGACGACCGGTGGCACCACCGTCGTCATGCCCGAGCCGGGCGGCGCCTCGACGACGGCGCGGCGGCCGTCGCGCAGCGCGTCGGCGAGCGGGCCGATCACCGCGGCGGCGGGGAGCCCGGCGCCGATGCGCTCGAGGTCGAACGGCGCGGCCCCGGATGCGGCGGGCCGGGTCATGCGGGCGCCTCCCGCCGCGCACCGCGCCGGTGGGCGCCGACGAGGTCGGCGTCGACGAGCCCGATCGCGGTCATCAGCGCGTACGCCGTCGTCGGCCCGACGAACGCGAAGCCGCGCGCCCGCAGCGCCGCGGCGAGCGCCGCCGACTCGGCGGTGCGCGTCGGCACCTCGGCCGCGCGCCGCGGGGCGATCGGCGGGGCGGTCGCGAACGACTCGACGAGGGCGACGAGCCCGCCCGCCGGCCGCAGCGCGACGGTCGCCCGGGCGTTGCCGATCGTCGCGGCGATCTTCGCGCGGTTGCGGACGATGCCCGCATCGGCGAGCAGCCGCGCCTCGTCGGCGGCGTCGAAGGCGGCGACCGCGTCGGGGTCGAAGCCCGCGAAGGCGGCGCGGAACGCGGGCCGCTTCGCGAGGATCGTGCGCCACGAGAGCCCCGATTGGAAGGCTTCGAGGCTGATCCGCTCGAACAGGCCGCGCTCGTCGCGCACCGGCCGGCCCCATTCGCGGTCGTAGTAGTCGCGCAGCAGCGGATCGTGCGCCGCCCACGCCGGCCGCACGAGCCCGTCGTCGCCGACGACGAGCTCGCCCGCGGCGAGCGCCGCCGGGTCGGGCGCGCCGTCGAGCCGTTCAGCCATGCACCCGCACCCAGTCGACGGTGTCGTCGATCGTGTCGGCGAGGGGTCGGGGCCGCCAGCCGAGCTCGGTCTCGGCCCGCGAGCGGTCGAAGCGGCCGTTCGCGCCGAGCGTGCGCAGCGAGTACGCGGTGAACAGCGGCGCGCGCCCCTGCCGGCGCGCGAACCAGCCGCTCACCGGCGCCCACCAGCGGGCGAGGGCGATCGGCACCCGCGGCGGCGGCCGTCGACCGGCCCGCCGCGCCGCGCGGGCGACGACGTCGGCGATCTCGGCGAAGGCGCCGGTGAGGAGGTAGGCGCGCCCGCCGCGGCCGCGCTCGGCGGCGCGGATGATGCCGTCGGCGAGATCGCGCACGTCGACGAAGTCGTATCCGCCCGGCACCGTCGCCGGCAGCCGGCCGGCCACCGCCTCCCGCACGAGCCGGGTGAGGTTGCCGTCGCCGGGGTCGCCGGGGCCGATGACGCCCGAGGGATGCACGAGCACCGGATCGAGGTCGGTCGCGGCGATCGCGATCGCGCTGCCCGCGGCCTTCGACTCGGCGTAGGGGCCGTCGACGAGCGCCGGGTCGAACGGCTCGACCTCGCGGATCGGGCCGCCGTCGGCGGGCTCGGGGATGGCGTGCACGCTCGACACGTGCACGAGCCGGGCGGCGCCGACCGCCCGGCAGGCGGCGACGACGTTCGCGGTGCCCGCGACGTTCACCGCCTCGAGCAGCGGATCGTCGCCGTCGTCGATCGAGATGCGCCCGGCCGCGTGCACGACGATCGTGCCCGCCGGCGCCGGGGGCGCCGCATCCGCCGGACCCGCCCCATCCGGATCGCCCGAGAACGCGCGCACGAGCGCGTCGAGGTCGCGCACATCGCCCTCGACGCGCTCGACGTCGAGGCCGTGCAGCGACGAGGGGTGGCGGCCGCTGCGCAGCAGCACGCGCACGCGCTCGCCGCGGTCGACGAGCTCGCGGACGAGGCGGCTGCCGACGAAGCCGGAGGCGCCGGTGACGATCCAGAGGCGGGTCATGCCTCCAGCGTAGGCACCCGGATGCGACGACCGCCCGATGACGCGGGCGCGCGCGGCATGGCAACCTGGTGCGACCGGCCCACCGACCCTCGAAGGACCCACATGGACTTCCTCACTGCCCCGCTCGCGATCGTCACGACCGTGATCGTCATCGTCATCCTCGTGGTCGCGGCGATCGTCTTCGCGATCATGCTCCGCACCTGGTACCGCACCGCCGGCGCCGATGAGGCGCTCGTGATCACCGGCAAGGCGAAGCGCGACCAGACCTCCACCATCAAGGTCGTCTCGGGCGGCGGTCTGTTCATCAACCCGTTCACGCAGCGCGCCGCGAAGCTCTCGCTGCGCTCGCGGTCGATCGAGATCAAGCCGACCGCGCAGGCCGAGAACGGCGTCACCGTCGACGTCGAGGGCATCGCGCTCGTGAAGGTCGGCTCGAACCCCGACCTCATCCGCCGCGCCGCCGAGCGCTTCCTCTCGCAGGACCGCGCGATCGAGGCGTTCACCACCGAGGTGCTCGAGGGCGCGCTGCGCGGCGTGGTCGCGACGCTCACCGTCGAGAAGCTCATGAAGGACCGCAAGGCCCTCGCCGAGCAGATCGCCGAGGGCATCGAGGGCGACCTCGAGCGGCAGGGCCTCGTGCTCGACTCGTTCCAGATCCTCGGCATCACCGACCAGGGCGGCTACATCGAGGCGCTCGGCGCGAGCGAGATCCAGCGCGTGCACCGCGAGGCCGAGACCGCCCGCATCGACGCGCAGCGCGCCGTCGCGAAGCGCCAGATCGAGACCGACACCGAGACGCTCGCCGAGCGCACCGCCTTCCAGGAGAACGAGGCCGCCGCGAAGGCGACCGTGGGCCGCGCGAACGCCGAGGCCGAGCAGGCCGAGGCGCTGCGCCGCGCCGAGCTCGAGAAGGCCGTGCTCGACCAGCAGGCCGACAACAAGCAGTCGGAGCTCGACGCCGAGGTGAAGAAGGTCGCCGACGCGAACCTCTACGAGCAGCAGCGGCTCGCCGACGCCCGCGCCTACAAGGAGCAGAAGGAGGCGCAGACCCGTCAGGACGTCGCCGCCGCCGACGCCGAGGCCCGCACCACCGCGGCCCGCGCCGAGGCGACCGCCCGCACCACCGCCGCCGAGGCCGAGGCGACGGCCAGCCGCGCCCAGGCCGACGCCGAGGCGCACGCCCGCCGCGTCGAGGCCGAGGCCGAGGCCGAGGCGATCCGCGCGGCCGGCGAGGCCGAGGCCGCCTCGCAGCACGCGCTCGGCGAGGCGGTCGCCGCGCACGAGCAGGTGCTCGTCACCCAGAAGCTCATCGATCAGCTCGTGCCGATGATGGGCGAGTTCGCGAAGGCGCAGTCGGCGATCGGCGGCTACACGGTGATCTCGACCGGCTCGGCCGCCGAGCACCAGGCCGCGCAGTCGGCGGCGACCCTGCGCGCCCCGTTCGACGCGATGCGCGCCGCCACCGGCATCGACCTCGCCGCGCTCGTGCAGTCGGGCCTCGAGGGCGAGCGCACCGGCGAGGCGATCGCCCGCGGCATGCGCGACGACGCCCGCACCGGGGAGCGGCCGGCCGGCGACGCCGGCCCCGGTCCGATCTCCGAGTAGCGGCCCGGCCGCGCGATCGATCCGGGTGACGGGCTCCGAGGCGCCCGTCACCCGGATCGACTAGTTTCGCTGCATGGCGAACGAAGCGAGACAGGCCGCGTCGAAGGCGGCGCGCGGCGCCGAATCGGCCGCGAAGGGCACCGCGCGCACGGTGCAGGGCAATCCCGCCTACCGGGCGCTCGTGAAGGTCGGCATCGCCGCCTACGGGCTCGTCCACCTGCTCATCGGCTGGCTCGCGCTGCGGCTCGCGTTCGGCGAGCGCGACGCCGAGGCGTCGAACACCGGCGCCCTCAAGGAGCTCGCCGGCACTCCCGGCGGCGCGGTGCTGCTCTGGGCGATCGGCATCGGCCTGCTCGCGCTCGTCGTGTGGCAGGGCATCGCCGCGCTCGTCGGCTACCAGGAGTTCGACGGCTTCAAGCGCGTGCGCAAGCGCCTCGGCGCGCTCGGCCGCACCGTCGTCTACGGCGCGCTCGGCGCCTCGGCGATCGGCGTCGCCCTCGGCGACCGCTCGGGCGGCGACACCGAGCAGTCGGTGACCGCCGAGCTCATGTCGATGCCGTTCGGCCCGTGGCTCGTCGCCGCGGTCGGCATCGGCGTGATCGTCTTCGGCGTCGTGCGCATCGTGAAGGGCGTGCGCGGCAAGTTCAACGAGGAGATCGAGACCGAGCTCACCGGCGCGCCCCGCTGGTTCGCGGCGGCCGGCTGGGTGGCGAAGGGCGTGGCGCTGAGCCTCGTCGGCTCGCTGTTCATCGTCGCCGCGTTCGCCCGCGACCCCGACGAGGCCGGCGGCATGGATGCGGCGCTCACCGCCCTGCTCGAGCATCCGGGCGGCGTGGTCGCGCTCGTCGCCCTCGGCATCGGCATCGGCTGCTTCGCCGGCTGGTGCTGGTACCTGCTGCGGCACGCGAAGCACGCCTGAGGCGGATCGCCGACCCGCCGGGCGCCCGCTCAGCCCGGCGGCGTACCGTCGGGGCCATGCCGAACCATCAGCCCGCGACCGCCTCGCGCGAGGCGGAGCGCAAGTACGCCCTGCCCTCCCGGGTCGACGACGCCGCGCCGGGGCGGCCGCTCGGCGAGCTGCTCGACCTCGAGCGGCTCGGCGCGCACTCGCCCGAGCGCGTCGACGTGCTCGTCGCCGACTACTCCGACACCCCCGAGCTCGACCTGCTGCGCGCGAAGATCACGCTGCGCCGGCGCACCGGCGGCGGCGATGCCGGCTGGCACCTGAAGACGCCGGGGCGCCGCGAGGGCGACGACGTGCGCGGCGAGGTGCGGCTGCCGCTCACCGCCGGCCTGCGGGTGCCGGCCTCGATGCGGGCGATGGTCGCCGACCTCGTCGGCGAGCGCCCGCTGCTGCCGATCGTGCGGCTCACGACGGTGCGCGGCACCACCGAGCTCTACCGCGCCGACGGCTCGGTGCGCGCCGAGCTCTGCCGCGACCGGGTCACCGCCGAGGTGCGGCGCTGCGACGCGCTGCGCGAGCTCGAGTGGTCGGAGCTCGAGCTCGAGCTCGCCCCCGACGAGCCGACCGCCGCGTTCGACGAGCTCGAGCCGATGCTGCTCGACGCGGGCTGCGTGCGCGACCACGCGCCGTCGAAGCTCGCCCGCATCCTCGCCGATGTGCCGCCGATGCCCGACCCCGATTTCGGCACGCCGGCCGCCGAGGCGGTGGCCGCGCTGATGGCGGTGCACTTCGGCCGGCTGCAGTCGCTCGAGGTGCCGATGCTCGCGAACGAGCCGGATGCGGTGCATCAGGCGCGGGTCGCGATGCGGCGCATGCGCAGCCACCTGCAGGCCTTCCGGCGCGTGTTCGACCGCGCCGACGCGGAGCGGCTGCGCGAGGAGATGCGCTGGGCGGGGGAGCGGTGCAGCGAGGCCCGCGACGCCGAGGTGCTCGGCGAGGAGCTCGACGCGCTGCTCGACGGACTCGACGGCGACGAGCTCGTCGGCCCGGTGCGGGAGCGCATCGACTCGGCGATCGCCGAGCGGCACCGCAAGGGGCTCACCCGGATGCGGCAGGCGGTCGCCTCGGCGCGCTGGGACGCGTTCATGGCCTCGGCGGCGGAGTTCCTCGTCGACGCCCCCGCCTCGGGCAAGGGCCGCCGGCCGGCCGGCACGGTGCTGCCGAAGCTCGTCGATCGCGCGATCGAGCGCGTCGTCGCGCGCACCGAGCGGGCGGATGCGGACCCGGCCGATCTCGAGCGCTGGCACGAGGTGCGCAAGGGCGCGAAGCGGGTGCGGTACGCGTTCGAGACCCTCGAGGCGCTCGAGCTGCCGGGCGCGGAGCAACGGCGCCGCGCGTGGAAGGCGATCGCCGAGGACTTCGGCGAGATCCAGGACGCGGCGATCCTCGGCGAGCAGCTCGCGGCGTTCGAGCGCGGCGCCGAGGCGGCCGGCGAGCCGCTCGACACCTACGAGCTGCTGCGCGACCGGCTCGGCGACCGTCGCGATGAGCGGCTCGAGCGGGTGCGGGGCATGCTCGGCGATGCGCTCGCCGAGCACGGGGGCTGAGCCGCCGCGGCCGACGGTCGTCGGCGCCGGTCGGGCGGCCGCGCGGGTCGGCCGGCGGCGCGGGTCGGTCGGCCGCGCGGGTCAGCCGAGCGGGTCGCGCGGCCACTGCGCGAGCTGCTCGATCACCCAGGGGCTGAGCAGGAACGGCGCGCTCGCGGCGATGTGCCGCAGCTCGGCGCGGTCGACCCAGCCGTAGGCGGCGACCTCGTCGGGGTTCGGGTCGAGCTCGCTCTCGAGCTCGGCCGAGTAGACGGGGCAGCGCTCGTGCTCGACGACGCCGGCGGGGTCGACGGCGCGGTAGCGGAACTCGGGGAGCACCGGGCTGAGCCGGCCGATCTCGATGCCGAGCTCCTCGCGGCCGCGGCGGCGGATCGCCTCCTGCACGGTCTCGCCGGGGCGCGGGTGGCCGCAGAATGCGTTGGTCCACACGCCCGGCCACGAGCGCTTCGTCAGCGCGCGGCGGGTGAGCAGGACGCGGCCGTGCCGGTCGAAGAGGTAGCACGAGAACGCGGGGTGCAGGGGCGTGTCGGGCCCGTGGATCGTCTCGCGGTCGGCGGAGCCGATCGGCTCGCCGGCCTCGTTGACGAGCACCACCAGGTCGTCGGTGTCGTGGTCGTCGGTCATCGGGGGCCTCCTGTGCTGCAGTGCAACGAGATTAGTGCACCGCCGACCGGTTCGCCGCACCTGGCGCGCCGTCGCGGGAGCGCTGCCGGGCGCGGAACACGATCTTGCGCAGTTCGTCGAGCCAGAGCACGCTCGAGGCGAGCACGAGCGCGACGAGCCACTCCTCGAGGCCGAGGGGCACGGTGCCGAAGGCGGTGTTCAGCCACGGCACGTAGACGACGGCGAGCTGCAGCAGCACCGACAGCCCGATCGCGCCCCAGAGCCAGCGGTTGTGGAAGAGCCCGTCGAAGGCGCTGAGCAGCTCGGAGCGGCAGTTCAGAACGTTGAACAGCTGCGCGAGCACGAGCACCGTGAACGCGACGGTGCGGGCGTGCGTCTCGTCGGTGGTGTGCGGGCCGTCGATGAGCCCGCCCGGCAGGAACCAGTCGAAGCCGATGAGCGCGGCGACGGCCATGACGGTGCCGACGAACGCGATCGTCGACCACATCCGGCCGTCGATGACGCGATCGCTGAGGCGGCGGGGCTTGCGGCGCATGACGTCGCGCGAGACCGGGTCGAGGCCGAGGGCGAGCGCCGGCAGCGAGTCGGTGAGCAGGTTGATCCAGAGGATCTGCGTGGCGAGCAGCGGCAGCACGACCGTGCCGTCGTCGAGGCGCAGTCCGAGCACGGTGCCGAGCACGACGCCGAGCAGCATCGTGAGCACCTCGCCCATGTTCGACGAGAGCAGGTAGCGGAGGAACTTGCGGATGTTCGAGAAGATGCCGCGGCCCTCGCGCACCGCGGCGACGATCGTCGCGAAGTTGTCGTCGGCGAGGATCATGTCGGCCGCTTCGCGGGTGACCTGCGTGCCGGTGCGGCCCATGGCGACGCCGATGTCGGCCGACTTCAGCGCGGGGGCGTCGTTGACTCCGTCGCCGGTCATCGCGACGACGTTCTCCTGCGCCTTCAGGGCGGCGACGATGCGAAGCTTGTGCTCGGGGGCGACGCGCGCGAACACGGAGTGCTCGCGCACCGCGGCGGCGAAGCCCGCGTCGTCGAGGCCGTCGAGCTCGCGGCCCGACACGGCTCGCGCGGCCTCGCCGTCGCCGGCGACGATGCCGAGGTCGGCGGCGATGCGGGCCGCGGTGGTGGGGTGGTCGCCGGTGATCATCACGACCCGGATGCCGGCGGCGTGCGCGTCGGCGACCGCCTCGGCGGCCTCGGTGCGGGGCGGGTCGACGATGCCGACGACGCCGAGCCAGACGAGGTCGCGCTCGAGCGCCTCGTCGTCGGCCTCGAGGTCGTCGGCGCCGGCCCAGCGGGCGGCGACCGCGAGGGTGCGGTAGGCGCGGCGCGAGAGCGCGTCGACCTGCGCCGCGATCACCTCGCGGTCGTCGGCGGTGAGCGGCGCGGTGCCCTCGGGGCGGCGGATGCGCGTGCACCGCTGCAGCACCACCTCCGGCGCGCCCTTGGTGACGACGACGCCGTGGCCCTGGTCGCCGGCGGCGGCCGCGGGGATGTCGGCGATGACGGTCATCCGCTTGCGGTCGGACGAGAACGGCACCTCGCGGCGGCGGTGCGGCTGCGGCACCGGCCGCTCGACGGCGTGCAGGGCGAGCTGGAACGCCGCCTCGGTGGGGTCGCCGTAGATGCGGAACCGGGGGCCCTCGTAGCCCTCGGCGGCGCCGTCCCACTCGCTCGGCCGCAGCTCGGCGTTGTTCGCGACGGCGCCGAGCCGCAGCACCTCGCGGGCGAGGTCGAGCGCGCGGGCGTCGGGCCCGGTCGGCGCGGTCGGGCCGAGCGCCGCGATCGGCAGCTCGCCGTCGGCGATCGCGACGACCTCGATCGTCATCTCGTTGCGGGTGAGCGTGCCGGTCTTGTCGGAGCAGATGACCGTCGCCGAGCCGAGCGTCTCGACCGAGTTCAACCGGGTGACGATGGCGTTGCGCTTCGCCATCCGCTGCACGCCGAGGGCGAGCACCATCGAGAGGATCGCGGGCAGGCCCTCGGGCACCGCGGCGACGGCGAGCGACACGCCGAGCAGCAGGATGGTGACGAGGCTCGAGGCCGAGTGGTCGGGCGTCACCGCGTAGAGCGTGATCATCACGGCGAGCGCGACGATGATCACGAGGATCGTGAGCGCCTTGCCGACGCCGCCGATCTCGCGCTCGAGGGGCGTCGGCTCCTGCTCGGTGGCGTCGAGCAGCTCGGCGATGCGGCCGACCTCGGTGCGCATGCCGGTCTCGACGACGACGGCGCGGCCGACGCCCTGCATCACCGCGCAGCTCGCGTAGACCATGCTCGTGCGGTCGGCGAGGGCGGCGTCGGGGTCGTCGACGGGGTCGGCCGACTTCTCGACCGGCACCGACTCGCCGGTGAGCGCGGCCTCGGCGATGAGCAGGCTCGTCGAGCTGACGAGCCGGGCGTCGGCGGGCACGGTGTCGCCCTCCTCGAGGAGGACGAGGTCGCCCGGCACGAGCTCGGCGCTCGGCACGGTGCGCCGCTCGCCGTCGCGGATGACGTCGGCGGTGGGGGCGGTGAGGTCCTGCAGCGCGGCGACCGCCTGCGAGGCGCGCTGCTCCTGCACGAAGCCGATCACGGCGTTGAGCGCGATGATCACGAGGATCACGATCGCGTCGATCGGCGCGCCCTCGGCGCCCTCGGCGACCCAGGCGATCACCGAGATGACGACGGCGGCGAGCAGCAGGTAGATGAGGGGGTCGGCGAACTGCGCGAAGAACCGCCGCCAGGCGGGCACGGCCTCGGCCTGCCGCAGCCGGTTCGGCCCGTGCTCGTCGAGGCGGCGGGCCGCCTCGGCGCCGTCGAGCCCCGCGTCGGCATCGGCGTCGAGGCGGGCGAGCACGGTCGCGGCGGGCGCGGCGTGCCAGGCGCCCGCCGCGTCGTCGGCGACGGCGTCGGGCTGCGCCGCGCCGTCGGCCGGGGCCGCGGCGGGGCGCTCGGGGTGGTCGTGGCCGGGTCGGGTCATGTCCGCTCCTTGGGGGTGCGAAGTTCGCTGGCGCCCTCGTCGGTGACGATGACGTCGAGCCGGGCGGGGATGCGCTCCTGCATCGAGGCGACGTGGCTGATGACGCCGATGGTGCGGCCGCCGTCGCGGAGCCGGTCGAGCGTGCGCATGGCGACTTCGAGGGTATCGCCGTCGAGCGAGCCGAACCCCTCGTCGATGAACAGCGTGTCGAGGGTGAGACCGCCCGCCTGCGCGGAGACGACGTCGGCGAGGCCGAGCGCGAGCGCGAGGGAGACGAGGAACGTCTCGCCGCCCGAGAGCGATTCGGGGGCGCGGGCGAGCCCGGTGAAGGCGTCGCGCACGGCGAGGCCGAGGCCGGACTGGGCGCGGTTCGCCTCGAGCGCGTCGTCGAGCTCGAGCAGGTAGCGCCGGCCGGTCATGTCGTCGAGCCGGCCGTTCGCGGCGGCGATGATCTCCTCGAGCGAGGCCGCGAGCACGAACGCCTCGAGGCTGAGCCGACGGGCGTTGTTGCCGCGCAGCGCGTCGGCGAGGGTGCGCTCGGCCGACGCCTTGGGGCCGATGCGATCGAGCTTGCGGCGCGCCGCCCGGGCGTCGTCGCGCTGCCGGCCGGCGGCGGCGAGCGCCGATTCGGCGAGCGCCCGGTCGCGCTGCGCGGCCTCGAGCGCGGCGGCCGCGGCGTCGTGGCGGGCCCGCGGGCCCGCGAGGTCGATGCGCTCGGCGGGCAGCTCCTGGAGCTCGGGCTCGGCGAGCACGGCGCTCGCGGCGGCCCGCTGCTCGCGGTGCCGGTCGCGGCGGGCCTCGAGCGCCGCCCGCCGGTCGTCGGCGAGCACCGCCGCGCGGGCGGTCGCGCGATCGGCGAAGGCGCTGGCGGCGAGGGCGGCGTCGAGCGCGGCCGCGGCCTCATCGCGACGCCGCGCGGCCTCGTGGCGGTGCTCGGCGGCCTCGAGGAGGCGCTCGGCGGCGGCGACGCGGGCCTCGACCGCGGCGAGCCGGGCGGCGAGATCGGGGTGGTCGCCGCGCAGCTCGTCGCGGCGGGTCTCGATGCCGCTCGCGGTGGTGGCCGCCGAGGTCGCCGTGGCGGCGAGGGCCTCGCGCTCGGGCTCGAGCCGCTCGATCGCGGCGGCGTCGGCGGCCGCCTCGGCCTCGAGCGCATCGATGCGGGTGCGCAGCGCGGCCGACTCGTCGACGGCGGTGCGGGCCGCGGCGAGCGCGTCGGCGAGACGGTCGACCTCGGCGCGCGCGGCGTCGGCGTCGAGACCGCCGGCCGCCTCGCGCCGGGCGGCGAGCTCGACGCGCCGGGCGGCGACCCGCTCGCGGGCGGCGTCGGCGGCGGTCGCGGCGGCACGGGCCCGCTCGACGGCCTCGTCGAGATCGGCCTCGGTGACGGTGCGCGCGGCGGGGTCGGCGGGCGCGGGGTGCTCGGCGGCGCCGCAGACGGGGCAGGGCGCGCCCGGCTCGAGCCGCTCGGCGA
>JAAYAS010000253.1 GCA_012719255.1 Microbacteriaceae bacterium
CGCCGCGCTGGCGGCCGACCGCGTCGATCTCGTCGATGAAGATGATCGCCGGCGCGTTCTGCTTCGCCTGCTCGAAGAGGTCGCGCACGCGGGAGGCGCCGACGCCGACGAACATCTCGACGAAATCGGAGCCCGAGATGCTGTAGAACGGCACCTCGGCCTCGCCGGCGACCGCCCGGGCGAGGAGCGTCTTGCCGGTGCCGGGCGGGCCGTAGAGCAGCACGCCCTTCGGGATCTTCGCGCCGACCGCGCGGAACTTGTCGGGCTCGCGGAGGAACTCCTTGATCTCGGCGAGCTCCTCGAGCGCCTCGTTCGCACCCGCGACGTCGGCGAAGGTGACCTTCGGGTCCTCCTTGCTCACGAGCTTCGCGCGCGACTTGCCGAACTTCATCACGCCGCCGGCGCCGCCGCCCTGCATGCCCGAGAGCATCAGCCACACGAAGAAGCCGATGAGCACGAGCGGCAGCAGCAGCGACAGGCCGGTCGCGAGCCAGTTCGGACCGGGCACCTCGTCGGTGAACCCGCCCTCGGGCTGCGCCGCGTCGACCGCCTGCACGACCGCCTCGGCGCGCGCATCCACGAAGTAGAACTGGATGCTCTGGCCGAACTCCTCGTCGGCCTCGGTGAGCTCGACGTCGACGCGGTTGTCGCCGTCGATGATCTTCACCTTCTCGGCCTTGCCGGCGTCGATGAGTTCGAGACCCTCCTGCGTCGTCACCTCGCGGATGCCCTGCGAGTTGACGAGGCTGAAGCCGACGCCGATGAGGATGACGGCGAGGAGCACGATGACGATCGGGCTCTTGAGGATCTTCGTGAACGTCTTCATTGGGGCGTGCGCAGGCTTTCGGGCTCGGTGGCGCGGCGCCGGGGCCGGCGCGGATGCGTCAAAGCCTACCCGCGGGCCTCTGAGCGCCGGCGGGCGTTCGCGCACGGCGTTCCCGGGCCGCGGCGGCGCTGCGCAGCGCCCTGCGGCGCGCCCTGAGCCGGGGCCCGCATCGGGGCGTCGGCCGGGGGTGCGGGCCGGGGCAGGGAGCCGGGGTCGCAGACCGGGGCCGGGGTCGGGGCCGGGGCGCGGGCCGGGAGTCGGGGTCGCAGACCGGGGCGTGGGCCGCGCATCCGGCTGCGCTTTCAGCCATGCCTCAGCCCGCTCCCCAGACCCGTCGCCCCCCCAGCCGGCGCCGCCCCCAGGCGAGTCGGGGCCCGGCTCGCCGACCGACGGCCTCCCACCGCGCGAGCCGGGCCCCCGCTCACCGACCGACGGCCTCCCACCGCGCGAGCCGGGCCCCCGCTCACCGCCCGACGACCTGCCCACCCTCGAGCCGGGCCCCCACTCACCGCCCGACGGCTTGCCGCCACGCGAGCGGGGCCCCGACTCACCACCCGACGGCCGCCCACGGCGCGAGCCGGGCCCCGGCTCACCCCTGAGCGCTCTCACGCCCGAATCAGCCGCCCGACTCCCGGTATTCGAGAGCCGGGGCCCCGCTCACCAACCGAACCCACCCCGCCCGGCGAGCCAGGCCCCGACTCACCATGCGACGACCGGCCGCCGCGTGAGCCGGGGCCCGAATCACACGCCCTGCGCATCGCTACCCCGCGAGCCGGGCCCCGACTCACCAGCCCGCACCGCGCCACCCCGCGAGCCGGGCTCCGACTCGCCGGCCCGCACCGCCCCACCCGGCGAGCCGGGGCCCGAATCACACGCCCTGCGCACCGGCACCCCGCCAGCCCGGCCCCGACTCACCAGACCGCCACCCGCACCGCATCCAGCGCCCCGCCCCAGCGCACCCGCACGCCCTGTGGAAACTCATCCATCCACATTCCCCCGGCCGAGCCCACCCGCCCGTCACCGATCCCCCGCACACTCCCCTGCATGCCCGAACTCCAGCAGCTCCTCACCCAGCACTTCGGCGTCGTCACCGCGACTCGGCTCACCGGCCTCGGTGTCTCCTCCCGCGCGCTCGAGGGCCTCGTCGCCGACGGAC
>JAAYAS010000254.1 GCA_012719255.1 Microbacteriaceae bacterium
GCAACCATTTCGACCGGTACTTGCGCCTGCAAGTACCGGTCGGATCGCGGGGCGCCGCGCCGCCGCCGCCCCGGCCCGTGGCCCGTAGGATGCGGTGCATGGCCGAACCGACCGAGCTCGCCGAGCGCATCGCCGCGCTCGCGGCGCGGGCCGCCGAGCGGCTGCGCGCCGCCGGTGTCGCCGCCGAGACGATCGGCGAGTACGCGCCCCCGCATCGCCGCCGCTGGTGGTTCGGCACCCGGCCCGCGCGCATCCTCGCCGTCGGCCGCGGCTGGCGGCTCGGCGCGCTCGTCGTCACCGACGACGGCCGCCTGCTCGCCGGCGGCGAGACGCTCCGGGCACGCACGCCGCCGCCGATCCTCGGCTACACGAGCGAGTCGGCGCGCGAGCGCGACGAGCTGCGGCATGCGGCGATCCGCGGCGGCGCCGCCGAGGGCGAGACCATCCACTGGGGCGCGTCGCCGGTCGACCCGGCCGCGCTCGACGGCGCGAGCGCTCCGCTCGCCGTCCGCGACGGCGCCCCGGTCGTGCGCTGGGCGCCGCGCACCCCGCTCGCCGCCGCCACCCCGCTCGAGACCTACCTCGACGAGCGGACGGGCCTGCTCGCCGACCCGCCGGCCGGCGCCTGACCCGGCCGCCGCGCCGGGCCGCGACGCTCAGGGGACGGGCGGCAGCTCGCCGGTGCGCACGACCGAGCCGGTGGCGGCGTCCCACGAGAACACCGATTCGGAGCGGCCGCTCGCCTCGGCATTGCTCTCGCCCGGCTTCGGCCAGTGGTACGTGACCCGCACCTCGCCGGTCGACGGCTGCAGCACTCCGGGCCAGAAGCCGTAGTGCTCGTCGGTGGCGGTGCCGAGGTACTCGCCGCGATGGAACAGCAGCACCGCCGCGGGCGACGACACCGTGGCGCCCTCGACCGTCGTGACGATCGCGGTGAGGTCGGCGCAGGGGTCGAACGACCGGAACGCCGGGTTGACGACGCTCTCGTGATCGACGAGCCACGCGTGCGTGCTCCCGGTGCCGAGCTCGTAGGGCTCGAGCTGCGGGACGGCGTCCGCGAGCGCCGCGGGCGCGGTGATGGCGAGGCAGGCGGGATCGGCGCCCGGCGGCAGCGTCGTCGCGTCGAACCACGGGTTCTCGGCCCGCGGCGCCGCGAGGATCGGTTCGACGTTCGCGGTCGTCGCGCCGAGGGGCGGGATCCCGTCGACGACGGTGATCCAGAAGTCGTCGACGAACAAGTAGGTCGTGTTGGTGTTGGAGTGGACGCCGTCGGGTGTCGCGGCGTAGTTGAAGGTGAGCGCATCGCCGATCGGCCGCTCGTGGATGTCGGGATCGGCGCGCAGGGCGTCGATGAGCGGGCGCTGATCGGCGGTGGGGAGCTCGGCCGTCCAGTGGAGCACCGCGCCCTCGTAGTGCAACGGGTAGATGCAGCCGGCGACCTGCTCGGCCGCGGCCATCGCCGTCAGTGCCGAGGGGCCGGCCCACTTCTCGAACCGGCTCAGGTCGATCGGTCCGGCGGGCATCAGCTCCCCGCCGGCGTCGCCGATGCGCTGGTGGGCCTCCGCGCTGAGCTCGGCCGCGACGGGATTCATCTCGTCGCAACCCGGGATCGTGATCGGACCCCGCTCGGGCGCGGGCGTCGTGGTGGCGGTCTCGGCGTCGGGGGCGGCGGCGGTCGTGCCGACGTCGGGGGCGGCGGCGGTCGTGCCGCTCGCCGGGGCGGCGCAGCCGACGAGCAGCATCGCCGCTGCGATGAGCGCGGTGCTCGCGCGACCTGCGGTCCGCATCCGTCAGCCTTCTCGTGCCGGCGGCCGCCGCGTCGTCGTCGACGTCGGATCCGCGTCGTCGTCGGCGCGGGCGCATCGGGCCGCCGCTCCGACCCTACCGCGCCCGCGGCGCTCCGCCGCGTCTCCGCGACGCCGCGCTCTTCCCGCACGGCCCCGCCGCATGCCGGGCCGCCGGAGCCCGCAGCATACCGGGTCGCCGGAGCCCGCCGCATGCCGGGTCGCCGGTGCCCGCCGCCTGTCGGGTCGCGGGTGCCCGCCGCCTGTCGGGTCGCGGGTGCCCGCAGCATGCCGGGGCGCCGGAATCGGAGTGGTCGCAATCGGCGCAGCCCGGTGCGGATCGCGACCACTCGCCGGGTCCGAGCGCGGACCAGTGGTCACCACTGGTTCCTCCAGGTGAGTCCCACGAGCAAGTGGTGACCACTCGCTCGGCCGAACTTCGGCGCAGTGGTCATGACCTGCGCGGCCTGGAGCCGAATCCGACCACCCGCGGCATGGCCGACGGATGCGGTGGTCGAGAATCGTGCGCCGTGCCGCGAAATACGACCACCGAGGCCGCGGCGCCGAGGATGCAGTGGTCGCGAACCGCCGCCGTTCGCGCAGCTCGCGACCACCCGCCACCGGCCGACGGCTCCACGGTCCAGCGGTCCAGCGGTCCAGCGGCCGACCGGCCCCACCGGCACACCGGCCCACCGGCCCACCGGCGCCCGACGGGCGCCCGCCGCTACGCCCCGTAGATCTCCGCCATCGCATCGCCGAAGTGGTCGAGCACCTTGCCGCGGATGAGCTTCGTCGATGCCGAGATCTCGCCCTCGGCCTCCGAGAAGGCGCGGCGCACGACGGCGAAGGCGCGGATCGACTCGGCGCGCGACACCTTGAGGTTCGCCTGGTCGATCGCGGTCTGCAGCGACTCGAGCACGGCGGGATGGACGCGGGCCTCGGCGAGCGGCAGCTCGGGGAGGCCGTGGTTGCGCAGCCAGCTCGGCAGCATCGCCTCGTCGAGCGCGATGAGCGCGCCGACGAACGGCTTGGCCTCGCCGACGACCATCACCTCGCCGATGAGCGGGTGCGAGCGCAGCGCGCCCTCGAGCACCGCGGGCTGCACGTTCTTGCCGCCGGCGGTGACGATGATCTCCTTCTTGCGGCCCGAGATGCGCAGGTAGCCGTCGGCGTCGAGCTCGCCGAGGTCGCCCGAGCGGTACCAGCCGTCGTCGGTGAGCGTCTCGGCGGTCGCCTCGGGGTTGTTGCGGTAGCCGCGGAACACGCCCGAGCCCTTGATGAGCACCTCGCCGTCGTCGGCGATGCGGATGCTCGTGCCCGGGTAGGGCGCGCCGACGGTGCCGATCTTGATGAGGCCGGGGCGGTTCACGGTGGCCGGCGCGGTCGACTCGGTGGCGCCGTAGCCCTCCATCACCGTCACCCCGAGCCCGCGGAAGAAGTGCGCGTGGCGCTGCGAGAGGGCGGCGCCGCCGGAGATCGCGAACTCGACGCGGCCGCCCATCACCTCGCGGATGCGGCCGAGCACGAGCCGGTCGGCGACGGCGCGCCGCCAGGTCTGCAGCGGGGTGGGGCGGCCGTGCCGCTCGAGGGCGACCGACCAGGCCTCGGCGGCGCGCGCCGCCCAGCGGAACAGCCGCAGCTTCGCGCCGGTGCCGGCCTTCGCATCCGCCGAGTTGTAGACGGTCTCGAACACGCGCGGCACGGCGATGAGCCAGGTGGGCCGGAACGCCTGCAGGTCGTCGACGAGCGTCTTCGTCGACGGCGCGTAGCCGAGCACCGAGCCCGAGTGCAGGCAGAGCATCTGCGCGAAGCGGCCGTACGAGTGCGAGAGGGGGAGGAACAGCAGGGTGCGCTTCGCCTCGCCGTCGTCGCCGGGCGACACGACGTGGCCGAGGCCGGGGTCGGCGACGCCGTTGACGACGTGCGCGAGCAGGTTGCGGTGGGTGAGCTCGACGCCCTTCGGCCGGCCGGTGGTGCCCGAGGTGTAGCAGACGGTGGCGAGGTCGTCGACGCGCACGGCGGCGCGGGCGGCCTCGACCTGCGCGGCGGGCACCTCGGCGCCGAGGCGGGCGAGCTCGGCGATGGCGGCGGGCCCGTACTCGGGGTCGTCGCCGGGCTCGATGACGAGGAGGTGCTCGAGGCCGGTCGTCGCGAGCAGCGGCCGGGCGAGGGCGGCGTGCACGGGCGTCTCGACGACGAGCGCGCGGATCGCCGAGTCGGTGACCATCCACTCGAGCTGGTCGGCCGAGGAGGTGTGGTAGATGGGCACGACGACTCCGCCGAGCGCGAGGACCGCGAAGTCGAGCACGGTCCACTCCGAGCGGGTGGCGGCCATGATGCCGACGCTGTCGCCGGCGCCGATGCCGAGCGCGGCGAGTCCGCGGGCGGTCGCGAGCACGTCGGCGGCGAGCTCGCGCACGGTGATCGGCGCGAAGGCGCCGTCGGCGTCCTTCTCCTCGGCGAAGACGGCGTCGCCGTCGGCGGCGAGGCGGTCGAGCAGCAGCGAGTTCAGGCTCTGCTCGGGCGCGAGGGTCGCGGTCGCGGGGGTGGTCGCTTCGGGCTGGGGCACGGGATGCTTCCCTCTGGTCTCGTGGGGGCGGGTTCGTCTCGTGGGGCGGGCCGGCCGGGTCGCCGGGCGCGCCGCGGGTCGGCGCGGGCCGATGGACGAGTCTAGATGCCGCCGCCGACGCGCGCGGGCGCGGAGCGGTGCGAGGGCGTAGGTTGAGACCGTCCCGATCCGACCCGGCGGATCCCTCCCGGATCCGGCCGCCCGCACCAGGAGACGACGCGCCATGGCCGAGCACCACGATCCCGCCCCCGCGCCCGCCCCGGCGCCGAGCCGCTCCGAGCGGCTCGACCGGCTGCCGTTCAACCGCCGCCACGGCAAGCTGCTGTTCGGCTCGGGCGTCGGCTGGGCGCTCGACGCCATGGATGTGGGCCTCGTCTCGTTCGTGATGGCCGCCGTGGTGCAGCACGGCTTCGCCACGCAGGGCGAGGCCGCGTGGATCGCCTCGATCGGCTTCATCGGCATGGCCGTCGGCGCGACGTTCGGCGGGCTCGTCGCCGACCGCATCGGCCGCCGCCAGGTGTTCGCCCTGACGCTGCTCGTCTACGGCGTCGCTACCGGCGCTTCGGCGCTGTCGGTGTCGGTGGCGATGCTGATCATCCTCCGCTTCTTCATCGGCCTCGGCCTCGGCGCCGAGCTGCCGGTCGCCTCGACGCTCGTGTCGGAGTTCTCGCCCCGCCGCATCCGCGGCCGCATGGTCGTGTGGCTCGAGGCGTTCTGGGCGGTCGGATGGATCCTCGCCGCCGTGATCGGCACCTACGTCGTCGCCGCGGGCGAGGACGGCTGGCGCTGGGCCCTCGCGATCGGCATGGTGCCGGCCGCGTACGCGCTCGTCGTGCGCTTCGGGCTGCCCGAGTCGGTGCGCTTCCTCGAGCGCAGGGGCCGCATCGACGAGGCCGAGGCGGCGGTGCGCGACTTCGAGCGCGCCTCGAGCATGGAGACGCCGATGGAGCTCGTCGCCCGCGCCGACCGCGAGCGCGAGGCGCGGCTCGCGAAGGAGGCCCGCGAGCGGGCGCGCGAGGGCGAGGTGTCGATCTGGTCGGCGGCGGTGCGCAAGCGCACGATCGGCCTGTGGATCGTGTGGTTCTGCATCAACCTCAGCTACTACGGCGCGTTCATCTGGATCCCGAGCCTGCTCGTCGCGCAGGGCTTCGACCTCGTGCGCTCGTTCTCGTTCACGCTGATCATCACGCTCGCGCAGCTGCCCGGCTACGCGGTGGCGGCCTGGCTCATCGAGGTGTGGGGCCGCCGGGCGACGCTCGCGACGTTCCTCGCCGGCTCGGCGGCGTCGGCCGTCCTCTTCGGCCTGGCGAGCACCGAGCCGATGATCATCGCGGCCGGCTGCCAGCTCTCGTTCTTCAACCTCGGCGCCTGGGGCGCGCTCTACGCGATCGGCCCCGAGCTCTACCCGACGAACATCCGCGGCACCGGCACGGGCGCGGCGGCCGGCTTCGGCCGCATCGCCTCGATCATCGCGCCGCTGCTCGTGCCGGTGCTCATCGGCGTCGGCGGCCCGATCCTCGTGTTCTCGGTGTTCGGCGCGGCATTCGCGCTCGCGGCGGGCGCGGCGTTCCTCCTGCCCGAGCAGAAGGGCCTCGTGCTCGAGGACTGACCGCCGCGCCCGCGCGGGCCGCGGCTACTGCGCGTGCCCGGTGCCGCCGGCGATCGCGAAGCTCCACTGCTCGGCCGAAACGCCGACGGGCTTGCGCTGCTCGCCGCCGGGGCGCTCGCCGTGCGCCTTCGAGAAGTCGGCGCCCTCGCGCCACGCGTCGTAGGCGGCGTCGTCGCGCCAGCGGGTGACGACGAGCCAGACGTCGCGGCCGTCGGTGGGCTGCAGCAGCTCGAACCCCTCGAAGCCGTCCTGGCCGTCGATGGCGCCCGAGCGGGCGGCGAAGCGCTTGGCGAGCTCGTCGCCCGAGTCGGCGGGAACGGTGATGGCATTGATCTTGATGACGGTCATGGCCCCATCCTCGCGCGGGCGGATGCGCGCGGGCTGGAGGCGGCGCCCGCCGGGTTGGAGAAATCCCGACCGCTCGTGCAGGATTGCCCCAGCCCCGCCCCTCGTCGACGCTGACAGGACCCCGCCCGTGACCACTCCCGCCGCCGCGGCCCGCCGCATCCCCGCCGATCTGCCGTGGGCGCTCGCGATCGTCGCGGGCATCTCGGCGGGCTTCCACATGTGGAAGGTGCCGCCGTTCGTGCCGCTGCTGCGCGAGGAGTTCGGCGTCAACCTCGCCGATGCGGGCCTGCTCATCGGCGTCGTGCAGCTCTCGGGCGTGATCGGCGGCCTCGCCTTCGGCATGCTCATCGAGGCGATCGGCGTGCGCCGCTCGCTGCTCATCGGCCTCGGGGCGCTCGCGGTCGCGTCGATCGCCGGCGGCTTCGCGCCGGGCTTCGGCTGGCTCGTCGGCCTGCGGGCGGTCGAGTCGTTCGGCTACATGCTCACCGTCGTCGCGGCGCCCGCGCTCGTGCGCCGCGAGGCGCAGGGCCCCGCGCTGACGCGGGCGATGGGCTGGTGGGCGAGCTACCAGGGCATCTCGTCCGGCATCGCGCTCGCGATCGCCGCGGTGCTCGCCGGCGGCCTCACCCGGCAGGCGTGGTGGTGGTCGCTCGGCGCGTTCAGCGCGCTCGTCGCCGTCGCGCTGCTGCTGCTCGTCGCGCCCGATCCGCCGCGCATCGAGCGCCGCACCGCGCGCGAGGTGCTCGGCGCGATCGGCCGCACGCTCCGCTCGGCGGCGCCCTGGCTCGTCGGCATCACCTTCGCCGCCTACGCCTCGGGCTGGATCGCGGTGATCGGCTTCCTCCCCACCGTCTACGACGACGCGGGCGTCGACCCGCGCACCGCGGGCCTGCTCACCGCGGTCGCGTCGGCGGCGAACATCATCGGCGCGCTCGCCGGCGCGCGGGCGCTGCGGGCGGGGGCGCCGCCGCGGCGGCTCGTCTGGCTCGGCATGGGCGGGATGGCAGTGCTCGGCTGGGCCGTGTTCGCCGCCGGCCTGCCGTTCGGCTGGTCGATCGCCGCGGTGATCGCGTTCTCGGCGATCGGCGGGCTCGTGCCGGCGGTGCTCGTGCGCCTCGCGGTCGAGACGGCGCCCGCCGACGGCTCGGTGCCGGTGGCGCTCGGGCTCGTGCAGCAGCTCGCGAACACCGGGATGTTCATCGGCCCGGTCATCGCCGGCGGCGTCACCGACGCGGTCGGCGACTGGGGCTCGACGTGGTGGATCAACGCCGCCGTCGCGATCGTCGCCGGCGCGCTGATCATCGGCGCCACCTCGGCGCGCTTCGGCGTGCAGGGCCGCTTCGGCGATCGCTGAGGTGCGCGCCGCTATCCTCGTCGGCATGCCCGAACAGCTCCGCGCGCCGACGCCCGCATCCGGCGCCGAGGCGGCCCCCGCATCCGCGGCCGCGCCGACCCGCCGCGCCGTCATCCGCACCGTCGCCGCGACCGGCGGCGCCGCCGCGACGGTCGCGTTCCTCGCGGCCTGCACGGGCGACGCCGGCGACGACGGCGCGACCGACGCCGTTCCGGCCGAGCCGGTCGAGCTGCCGGTCGCCGAGGTGCCGGTCGGCGGGGGAGCGGTGCTCACCGCCCACCACCTCGTCGTGACCCAGCCGACGTCCGGCGACTACCGCGCGTTCAGCGCGATCTGCACGCACCAGGGCTGCCCGGTGTCGTCGGTCGAGGACCGCGGCGTCTACTGCGCCTGCCACTCGAGCTACTTCGACATCGCGAGCGGCAACCCGGTGGCCGGCCCGGCGACGACGGCGCTCACGAGCGCGCCGGTCGCGCTCGACGGCGAGACCCTCGTCATCGGCTGAGCCGCCTCCCGGCGCGCGTCGGCGGGCCGCGGATGCGGGCCGCCCGTAGACTGCGGGCGTGACTGCACCGACGCGAACCCCCGAACTCCTCGAACTCGCCGCTCGCTACGGCGTGGCCACCGACTACCACGACTGGCGCGGCGAGCACGTCGACGTGAGCGCGGAGACGCTCATCGCGGTACTCCGCGCGCTCGACGTCGACGCGACCACCGACGAGGGGGTGCGCGACGCGCTCACCGCGCTCGACGAGCGCCCCTGGCGGCGCGGCGCGCCGGCGACCACGGTCGTCGTCGCCGGCAGCGGCGCCGACGTCGCCGTGCACGTGCCCGACGGCGCGGCCGTCGAGGTCGTCGTCGCGCTCGAGTCGGGCGAGGAGCGGTCGACCGAGCAGATCGACAACTGGACCCCGCCGCGCGAGGTCGACGGTGTGCGGCTCGGCGAGGCGAGCTTCCGGCTGCCCGACGACCTGCCGCTCGGCTGGCACCGGGTCGTCGCCCGCATCGCCGCCGACGCCGCCCCGCCCGAGGCGGCCGAGCTCCTCGGCTACGCGGCGCTCCGCGGCCGCGCCCGCCGCCGCAATCGCGGCGAGGCCGAGGCGCCCGCCGAGACCGCGCCGGCGCCGCTCGAGGCGAGCGGCGCGCTCATCGTCGCGCCCGCCGCGCCGAGCCGCACCGTCGACGAGGCCGGCTGGGGGCTCATGGCGCAGCTCTACCAGGCCCGCTCGGCGGGCTCGTGGGGCATCGGCGATCTCGCCGATCTCCGCGCGATCGGCGAGTGGGGCGCGGGGCGCGGCGCCGGGTTCGTGCTCGTGAACCCCTTCCACGCGCCCTCGCCGGTGACGCCGATCGAGCCGTCGCCGTACCTGCCGACCTCGCGCCGGTTCATGGACCCGAGCATCATCCGCATCGACGACGCCGCGGCGGGGCTCGAGCTCGAGCCGCAGGTGGCGCAGCGGCTCGACGAGCTCGCCTCGTACGCGAAGCAGCAGAACGCCGCCGACGTCATCGACCGCGACGCCGCCTGGCTCGCGAAGCGCGAGGCGCTCGGGCACCTGTTCGTCGCGGCCCGGGCCCAGGGCGGCGAGCGCTGGAACGACTTCGGCCGCTACGTCGACGAGCAGGGCGAGGGCCTCATCGACTTCGCCACCTGGAGCGCGCTGTGCGAGCAGGCCGGTCCCGCCTGGCAGGACTGGCCCGAGGAGCTGCGCGACCCGCGCGCCGAGACGGTCGAGGCGTTCCGTCAGCAGCACGCCGATCGGGTGGAGTTCTACTGCTGGGTGCAGTTCGTCATCCGCGAGCAGTCGGACGCGACGCAGCGGGCGCTGCGCGAGGCGGGCATGCCGATCGGCGTGATGCACGACCTCGCCGTCGGCGTGCACCCCTCGGGCGCCGACGCCTGGGCCCTGCGCGGCGAGCTCGCCCGCGGCGTGTCGGTCGGCGCGCCGCCGGACGCCTTCAACCAGCTCGGCCAGAACTGGTCGCAGCCGCCGCTGCGCCCCGACGCGCTCGAGCGCACCGGCTACGCGCCGCTGCGCGACATGCTCCGCGCGAGCTTCGCCGGCGCGGGCGCGCTGCGCATCGATCACATCCTCGGCCTGTTCCGGCTGTGGTGGATCCCCGAGGGCGCGGGCGCCGACGAGGGCACCTACATCGCCTACGACCACGAGGCGACGCTCGGCGTGCTGCTGCTCGAGGCCGAGCGGGCCGGCGCGCTGGTCGTCGGCGAGGACCTCGGCGTCGTCAGCGACCTCACCCGCGAGCAGATGGCCGCCCGCCGCATCTACGGCACGCAGATCATGTGGTTCGAGCAGGAGCCCGACGGCGCCCCGAAGCGCCCCGAGCACTACCGCGAGGAGTGCCTCGCGACGGTGACCACCCACGATCTGCCGCCGACCGCCGGCTACCTCGAGCTCGCCCACGTGGCGCTGCGCGACCGGCTGGGCCTGCTCACCCGCCCGGTCGAGGAGGAGCTCGCGAGCGAGCGGGCGCTCCTCGATGGCTACGTGCGGGTGCTGCGGGAGGAGGGCCTCGTCGGCGACGCGCCGACCACCGAGGAACTCGTCGAGGCGCTGCACCGCCGCATGGCCGGCTGCGCGTCGCGCCTGTTCGGCGTCGCGCTCGCCGACCTCGCCGGCGACCGCCGCTCGATCAACCAGCCCGGCACCTACCGCGAGCACCCGAACTGGACGCTGCCGCTCGCCGACCCCGACGGCCGGGTGCTGCCGCTCGAGGAGCTGCTCGCCTCACCGCTCGCGGCGCGGCTCGCGGAGGCCTCGCAGCGCCGCTGAGCCCGCCCGCGGTGGGCGCGGGGGACCGGTGCGGGGGCCGGGGCGGCGGGGATAGTACCGCGCCCCGGGCCCGATCACCAGAATGCGCGCGACGACCGTCGATGATCGTGCAATTTGCACGGCATCGGCGGTCGTCCGGATGCAGTTTCGTCACGAATTCGTGGATGGGGCATCATCGACGCGCGCGATTCGCTACACTCCAACCACCCAAGCGGATCCGGTCGTAGCGTTGCGGCCGCCCGCACCACCCGACCCCCGGTCGCACCGTCGCGCCCGGTGATTCATCCGACCCACCAGGAGGATCCCTGTGAAGATGAAGCGTCTCGGCCCCGCGCTCGCCGCGGTCGCCGTCTCCGCGCTCGTGCTGAGCGGCTGCGCCGCTCCCGAGCGCGAGCCGGAGATCGTCGCCGGCTCGAACGTGAACGCGTCGTGGAACGACCCGTTCTTCTCGTACAACTCGAACACCTCGGCGACCAACGCCTCGTCGAACGCGGTCATCATCTCGACCGCGAACGACGGCTTCTTCCACTACGACCCGACGCCGTCGCAGGTCATGGCGGAGGACTTCGGCACCGTGGAGAAGCTCAGCGACGACCCGCTGACCGTGAAGTA
>JAAYAS010000255.1 GCA_012719255.1 Microbacteriaceae bacterium
AAATGACCTCATTGCTGCAGGGTCACTTGTCCGCGGGAGGGTCAGGTGTCACCGCGAGGGTCACATGCCGGGGGTATGCGCGGAGGAGGGGCGGTGGCGGGGAGGGCGCGGCGACCGGGAGGGCCCGGCGGCGGGGAGAGCACGGCGGCGGGGCGAGCCCTGCGGTGGAGCGAGCGCGGCGGTCGGCCGAGCGCGGATGAGGGGCGGCAGCCGGATGAGGGCCGCGGCGGGTCGAGCGGGGCGGCGGGATGAGGGCCGCGGTGCGCCGAGCGCGGCGGTGGGCCGAGCGCGGAATGAGGCGTCGGCGGGGTGAGGGCGTCGGCGGAATGAGGCGCCGGCGGGGTGAGGGCGGCGACGGGATGAGGCCCGCGGCGGGCCGAGGGCGGCGACGGGCCGAGGCCCGCGGCGGGCCGAGGGCGGCGACGGGCGAGCCGGCCGCCGCGCCCGCGCCTACTTGCGCAGCGGGGGCAGCGAGCCGCCGGTGGCGAGCTTCATGAGGTCGGACGAGAAGTCGACGCCGGTCTCGGTGCCGCCGGCCGAGCCGAACTGGTGCTGGTAGCTCGACCACGACTGCTCGCGCAGCTGCCGCTGCACGCCGCTGCGCATGAGCAGCCACAGCTCGAGCGCGGCGCGCTCGACCCGCTTGCCGAGGCCGCCGCCCTGCCAGTCCTCGGGCGCGGCGAAGAGCGAGGTCGGCACCGCGAAGGTGCGCAGGTACGCGAACGTCGCGCGCATCTGGTGGTCGACGACGAGCGCGTGCCGCTGCGTGCCGGCGGTCGCGGTGAGCACGACCGGGAGCCCGATGAGGAGGTCCTGGTCGAGCACTTGGAAGAACGCGGTGAGCAGCGCCGACGGGTCGGCCTTGTAGACGGGCGTCGCGACGACGAGGCCGTCGGCGTCGCCGAGCAGCTCGATCGCGCGCGAGAGCTCGGGGCCGGGCACGTGGGTGGTGAGGGCCTCGCCGATCTCGGTGGTGAGGCGGCGCAGCTCGATCACGTCGACGCGCACCGCCGCGCCGTCCTCGGCGGCGCGCTTGGCGACCGCGTCGGCGGTGCGGTCGGCGAGCATCCGGGTCGACGAGGGGTCGGAGGTGCCGGCGCTCACGACGACGAGGCGGTGCTCGGCGGGGGCCGCGTCGGGGGCGGGGGATGCGATGGGCTCGGTCATGCGGTGCTCCTCTCGGTGCTCGGGGCTACTCGGCCTGGTCGGCCGCGGCGGCGCGGGCGCGCGCGTCGGTGTCGAGGTAGGGCGAGCCGCCGGTGACGTTGTCGCCGCGGTTCGCCGAGGGGCGGGGCTGGCGCACCTCGCCGTCGCCGTACTTCGCCTTCACGAGGCCGGCGTGGGTGGGGGCGTCGGGCACCTCGGGGTCGCGGCGCGAGGCGAGCTCCTTGCGCACCACCGGGATCACCTCGGTGCCGAGCAGCTCGATCTGCTCGAGCACGATCTCGATCGGCAGGCCGGCGTGGTCGTTGAGGAAGAGCTGGCGGTGGTAGTCGCCGAAGGTGTCGTGGAAGCCGAGGATCTTGTCGATCACCTGCTGCACGCTGCCGACGGCGAGCGGGGTGCGGCTCGAGAAGTCCTCGAGGCTCGGGCCGTGGCCGTACACCGGGGCCTCGTCGAAGTAGGGGCGGAACTGCTCGAACGCCTCCTGCGAGGTGCGGCCGATGAAGGCCTGACCGCCGAGGCCGACGATCGCCTGCTTCGCGCTGCCGTGGCCGTAGTGCTCGTAGCGCTCGCGGTAGAAGTCGACCATGCGCTTGGTGTGCTCGGTGGGCCAGAAGATGTGGTTCGCGAAGAAGCCGTTGCCGTAGTAGGCGGCCTGCTCGGCGATCTCGGGGGTGCGGATCGAGCCGTGCCACACGAACGGCGGCACGTCGTCGAGCGGGCGCGGCGTCGAGGTGAAGCCCTCGAGCGGCGTGCGGAAGCGGCCCTCCCAGTCGACGACGTCCTCGCGCCAGAGGCGGTGCAGGAGGTTGTAGTTCTCGAGGGCGAGGTGGAGGCCCTGGCGGATGTCCTGGCCGAACCAGGGGTAGACGGGCGCGGTGTTGCCGCGGCCGAGCATGAGGTCCATGCGGCCGCCCGACACGTGCTGCAGCATCGCGTACTCCTCGGCGATGCGCACGGGGTCGTTGGTGGTGATCAGCGTCGTGGAGGTGGTGACGATGAGCTTCTCGGTCTGCGCGGCGATCGCCGCGAGCAGCGTCGTCGGCGACGACGAGAAGAACGGCGGGTTGTGGTGCTCGCCGATCGCGAAGACGTCGAGGCCGACCTCCTCGGCCTTCTTCGCCATGGCCACGGCGTTGCGGATGCGCTCCGCCTCGCTCGGCGTCTCGCCGGTGACCGGGTTGCGGGTGACATCGCTCACCGACATGAGTCCGAACTGCATGATGGGGACCTCTCCTGAGTTATATGCGTTTGCATAGAAGGGTAACGGCGGGCGTCCGGGACTATTCCCGACCCGCCGAAGATTCTCGCCCATCCCGTTCTCCGGCCGGGGCGAGGGGCCGCAGGGGTCCGCTCGGCGGCCGGGGGTCGAGGGGCGGCCGGCGAATCGCGGCCGCCGCGCGTCGCGCGGGGAAGCGGGCGCGCCGCGCATCGACGCATTCGGATGCGATTCCACGGGAATGCCGCAGTGCCGCCCAGGTGCGTGCGGGAGAGTGCGACCCATCACGACGAGGAGGGCACCATGCCGAACGACCCGACCGACCCCCAGGATCACGACCTCATGGCCCCCGACGGTCTCGTCGACGAGCCGAGCGCCCACGAGCGCGAGCTGCAGCGCGCCGCCGATGCGGGCGCGCTCGACGCCGAGGAGGTGCCGGGCGAGGGGCTGCCGACCGACCGCATCCCCGCCGCCGGCACCACCGGGCAGACCGGCCACACCGACGCCCGGCTCGACCAGGCCGAGCACCTCGACGCCGAGCGCTCCGACGCCTTCGACGCCGACCGCGAGGTCATCGACGACAACCTCGACGCCGGCGTCGAGCACGAGGACGCCCGCGACCGCCACGGCGACCCCGAGCTCGCCGACGCCGACCCCCGCGACCCGCGCTCGTCGCTCGACTTCGCCGCCGCGTCCGGCTCGATCCCGGGCCCGCGCGACGACGACCGCGAACCGCTCGCCGGCGACCCCGTGCTCGGCGAACCCGACACCGACCGGCTCGACGAGCACGACCGCGACGCCACCGACGGCGGCGGGCTCGACGACCGCGCCGGCGACCCGGCCGTCCACGACGACCGGCACGACTGGCGCGACCGCGACACCGCCGAGGACGCCGCCTACGACGGCACCGACGCGGCAGCGCACGACCGCAGCGACGCGCCGGTGAACGAGGCGGCGGCCGAGCAGGCCGACGTCGCCGCCGGCGCCGAGCCGGTGCAGCGCGGACGGACCCACGACGATGAGGAGGCCCACGGATGAAGCACGACCGCATGACCGACGACGAGCTCGAGCGCGCTCGCGAGAACCGCGAGATCGCCGAGCAGGTGGCCCACGACCGGCCCTCCGAGCTGGTGCAGGGCGACACGGTGATCACCACCACCCACTTCGACGAGTCGCGCGCCGGTGCGCGCGTCGTGCCCGAGGGCGCCGGCGCCGACACCACGCACTCGGGCTACGGGGCCGGTTCGCCGCGCTTCGTGGCCGCGGGGCATCACACGGATGCGACCGGGGCGGTGACCGTGCCCGGTCGCCTGCTCACCGGCGAGACCACCGTGATCGGCTCGGGCGTCGACGCGCACCTGCGGCTCGAGGGGCTCGAGGCGGCGCACGCCGTCGTGCACCACACCGACGACGACGAGTTCGTGCTCGTGCTGCGCGGCCCCGCCGAGACCTCCGGCGCGCCGAACACCGAGTACGACGGCGAGCCCGCGCATCTGCTGCGCACCGGCTTCGAGCTGCGCATCGGCGAGCACTCGCTCGTCTACCAGCGCGACGAGCACGCCGACCACGGCCGCCCGCACGGCGGCCGCGAGGGCGGCGAGTTCTCGCACCAGCCGCAGCAGCCCGACCGCCCGACCGGGCAGCCCCCGCTGCCCGAGTCGTACGACGAGCGCGTGGAGCAGTAGGCCCCGCCGCCGTTCCGACGCCCCGCCGCCGCTCCCGCGCCGGCGGGGCGTCGTCGTGCGCGGGGATGCGCGCGTCGGCCGCTCAGCGGATGAGCCGCGGACGGTCGTCGCGCGGCTCGTCGGGCATCCGGCCCGGATAGCCGGTCTCGCGCAGCGTGCGCAGCATGTATCCGCTCGGGTCGGGCGCGGGCCGGCGCACCGCATCCTCGAGGATCTCGAAATCGCGGCGCGTCAGCTCGACGAACCCGTCGCGCAGTCGCTCTCCCCACCAGCGGTCGTCGCGGGTGAGGTCGAGCAGGTCGCGCAGCGGCCGGATCGGCGCGATCCGCGCCTCGGGCAGCCACTCCACCTCGTGCCGCCACGGGGCCCGCGCGTACCCGCCCTGCTGCAGCGGCGCATCCGTGAGCACCCGCCCGGCCTGCACGGCGGCGCGCAGCGGCTCGCCGTCGGGGTTCGTCTCGCGCGGCGAGTAGAGCACCACGCCGTCGGCCTGCCGCATCCGCTCGAGCGGCTCGCGCACGCCCCACGGCACCTGCACGACCCCGAGCTCGACGAGCTCGCGGGCGCGGTCGAGGGGCTGCACGACGAGCCAGTAGCGGATCGCCATCGGCGGCCGATCCGAGCGGGGCGCGGCGGCGCGGCTAGCGCCGGCCGGCCTGCGGCACGCGCTCGTACACCTCGCCGGCGACGACGAGGTCCTGCCACGACATGCCGACCGACTTGTAGACGATCGGCCGGTCGCGGCGCACGATCGACGGGTTCTCGAAGAAGTCGCGCAGCTCGATGAGGTCGGCCGGGTCGAGCACGCCCTCCTCGACCGCCATGACGATGTCGCCGGCCTCGCGCAGGGCGGTGGCGCGATCCTCGACGATGATCGTCGAGTTCGCCATGAGCGTCGAGTCGACCTCGCGGTGGTCGGCGTTGTGCGAGCCGATCGCGAGCACGAGCGTGCCGGGGCGCACCTGCGAGCCGTCGAAGAGCGGGTCCTGCGCACCGGTGACGGTGATGATCACATCGGCCTGCGGGACCGCCACCTCGGGCGCCATCGCGTCGCCGATGCGCGCCTGCCAGCCGTGCTCGACGGCGTTCGCCGCGAACATCTCGGCCTTCACCTGGTCGCGGCCGGTGACGACGACGTGCTCGAACGAGGGGCGGATCTCCTTGAGCGCGAGCAGGTGCGCGCGGGCCTGTGCGCCGTAGCCCCACAGCACGACGCGGCGGGCGTCGTGCGGCAGCAGCTTGTCGGCGACCGCGGCCGAGAGCGCGGCGGTGCGCAGCTCGGTGAGCTCGGCGCCGTCGATGAGCGCGCGGGGCGTGGTGGTCTCGGCGTCCATGAGCAGGTAGAAGCCCTGGATGCGGTCGAGGTTGCGCGCGGTGTTGTGCGGGTTCACCGAGATGAGCTTCGTGCCGGTCCACCGCGACGAGGTCGAGGGCATGAACAGCAGCTGCCGGCCGTCGCCGACCTCGAGGATCTGCCGGGGGAAGTCGGTCGACGGGTCGATGTCGGTGCGCAGCGCCTCGCGCAGCACCTCCATCGCCTGCCGGTAGGTCACGTGCTGGCGGATCTCGCGCTCGGTGATGTGGGGGATGGACGTCGTCACGCGGGGCCCTTCGCTGCGGTGTGAGGACGGCCGGCTGCGGCGGCGCGGCGGCTCGTCGGGGTCGGTGCGATCCTAACCGCAGGCGGCGACACCCGGGCGCAGGCTCAGCGGCGGGCGCCCGCCTCGACCGCCGCCGCGACGGCGTGCGCGAACCCGTCGACCGCCTCGGCCGGGGTGTCCCACGCGCACATCAGCCGCACCGCGCCGGCGCCCTCGCCCGACGGCGGCCAGTCGTAGAACCGCCAGCCCGCCTCGCGCACCCGGTCGGCGGCGCCCGCGGGCATCCGCGCGAACACGGCGTTCGCCTCGACCGGCGCGAGCAGCTCGCATCCGGGGATGCGCGCGAGCGCCTCGCCGAGGCGCGCGGCGGCGTCGTTCGCGGCGCGCGCGTTGCGCTCCCAGAGGTCGCCCTCAAACAGCGCGAGCAGCTGGGCCGAGAAGAACCGCCGCTTCGAGGCGAGCTGCAGGTTGATCTTCGCGAGCTGCTCGACGCCGTCGACCGCGGCCGGATCGCGCACGACGATCGCCTCGACGCCGAGCGCGCCGTTCTTCGTCGCCCCGAGCGAGAGCACGTCGACGCCCTCGGCGAGCTCGCCGAGCCCCGTGCCCGCCGCGACCGCGGCATTCGCGAGCCGCGAGCCGTCGCAGTGCACCCGCATCCCCTCGGCGCGGGCCGCCGCGACGATCGCCGCGACCTGCGCGGGGGAGTGGACGGTGCCGAGCTCGGTGGTGTTCGAGAACGAGGCGACGAGCGGATGCGCCGAGTGCACCTCGGCGGGGTCGATGCGCCGACCGGCGAGCCGCTGCGGGTCGAGGCGGCCGTCGGGCGCGTCGACCGGCAGGATCTTGATGCCGCCCACGCGCTCGGGCGCGCCGTTCTCGTCGGTGTTGATGTGGCTCGTCGCCGGCGCGACCACCGCGCCCCAGCGGGGCAGCATCGCCTGCAGCGCGACGACGTTCGCGCCGGTGCCGTTGAACACCGGCAGCGCGAGGGCGTCGGGGCCGAAGCGGTCGCGCATCACGTCCTGCAGGCGTGCGGTGTAGGGGTCGTCGCCGTAGCCGGGCACGTGCCCGCCGTTCGCGTCGGCGATGGCGGCGAGCACCTCGGGATGCACGCCGGCGTAGTTGTCGGAGCCGAAGTGGATGCGGGCGGCGTCGTGCAGCATGCCGGCCAGCGTAGTCGCCGGCGTCGGCCCGGGGCCGTTCGCGGCGCGTCGGCTCGGGTGGCGGCTCCTGCGCGACGCGCCGTGCGGGCGGCGTGTCGGCGGGCTCGTGCCACCCGAGCCGACGGATGCGAGGCGCTCGGCACCGGGGTGTCCAGAGCGTTCGCCCCGGGCCCCCGCGCGTCAGCCGCGCCAGGGCAGGTCGGCCGCGTGCTCGTCGGGGCGGCCGCGAGCGGGCGGGCCGCCTGCACTCCCCGGGCGGGTCAGCCGCGCGCGGGCAGGTCGGCGAAGCGCTCGGCATCGGAGCGCTCGCGCCAGCGCAGCACGAACCGGCGGTCGAATCGGGGCGAGCAGCGCGCGCACGAGTGCTCGCGACCCTGCTGCGGCCTGCGGAACCGCAGCACCTCGTGCCCGGCGGGGCAGACACCGATCCACTTCGCGTGCTCGCGGGCGACCTCGCCGTCGTGCGTGCGGTCGCCGGTGTATCCGATCGCGTGCGCGGTGCGTCGCCAGGCCGGTCCGTGCCCGGCCGCGTGACCGGCGAGCGCGTGCGCGATCTCGTGCAGCAGGGTCTGCCGGTTCGTCGCGTCGTCGTAGCGGGCGACGAGATATCGGGAGAGCGTGATGCGGCGCCGGCGGAAGTCGCAGTTGCCGGCGCGGCGCTTCGCGTGGTCGAACGCGAACGTCCACGTGCCGTCGAGGTGCTCGTCGAACAGCTCGCGCGCCATGCGCCGCACGTCGTCGAGATCGCTCACGCCGTCTCCTCCTGCTCGTTCTCGGACCCGGGGTCCCCGCTTCCGGCCGGTTCCATCCGGACTTCCGCGACCTCGGCCACGGCTTCCGCCGCCTCGGCTTCGGTCTCCGCCGCGTCGGTCACGGCTTCCGCCGCCTCGGCCTCGGTCGTCGTGGCCTCGGCCAACGCCGCAGGTAGGTGCCCGGGGGCTCGGGAGCACCCTACGCATCCCCGCCGACGCGCGTCGCCGCGCGCGCCGTCGCTGTGGATGCCGCTCGTTCCCGTGAATTGTGGAGGCTGCGGGCCGCCTCGCCCCGATCGCGACGACGGATGCGCTCGACGCACGGGCGCGCATCCCCTGCACTCAGGCGATCGAGCGCGAGCGCTCCGGGTGCTCGAGCAGGGGCAGATGCCGGCCGCTCCGGCGCCCCGCGCGCATCCCCGGTACTCTGGCCCGCGCTCGCGCGCCGAGTTTTCCGGGCAGGCGCCACCGCGCGCATCCCCGGTACGAAGAGGTGCGCGCTGAGCAGCGACACGCCGCATTCGGGGCGTGTCGCTCCGGAGCGCGCACCTCTCGGTACGCGGCTCGGGCGACGACGCGATGCGCGAGTACGTAGTCCCGTGCAGGTGCGCGATTTCCCGGCAGTCGGCGGTTCCGGGCAGGGGCGTACCCCCGGGTATGCGGTCCCGCGCCGCGCGACCGACCGCACGGGCGAGCCCGACCGGGTCAGGCGCCGCGATCCTCGCGCCGCGCGACCGGCCGCCCTGGCCGGCCCGGGTCAGGCGTCGATCGAGGTGATCGGCTCGTCGAGCTCCTCGGGGCCGGCGGCGCCGTCGAGGCGGGCGCGGACGGCCTTGATCGCGAAGCGCGTCGAGTTGGTCTGGTCGGCGGGGATGCCGTCGGACTCGCGGTACTTCAGCGCGCGCTCGAAGTCGGCGAGCGCCTCGTCGTAGCGCTCGAGGTCGAAGTAGACCTTGCCGCGGTGCTGCAGCGCGAAGCCGGCGAGCTCGCCCCACTCGTGGGCGATCGCCTCCTCGACGCAGTTGGTGAGCTCGCCGAGAGCGACGTCGAGGTTGCCGCGGAACTGCTCGACCTGGGCGCGTCGCACGCGCGCCGCGAGCGAGTCCTCGCGCGAGCCGGTGAAGCGCGACTGCCGACAGGCGGCCTGCGCGCACTCGAAGGCCTCGTCGTAGCGGCCGAGCAGGCGCAGCAGCGCGACCCGCTCGTTCAGCGCGGTGAGCGAGCGGTACCGTTCGATCTCCGCGTAGCGCGCAGCGGCGGCCTCCGGGTCGATGCGCTCGCGCAGCGTCTCGGGGTCGTAGCCAAGGATGATCGGAGTGTCGGACACGCTCCCGAGCGTAACCGCGCCCCGCACCGGCGCGGGCGAACCGTCGCCGCGTGCCGCGCATCCGGCGAAGGCGCCCGGATGCGCGGGGCCGGGATGCATCGGACCGCGTCTCCGGCGACGGGCCGGGATGAGCCAGGTGGGGTCCATGGCGCTGCGGCCGGGATGCGTCGGGCGCGGGTGCGGCCGTACCGAACGGTGCGCGCTCCGGAGCGACACGCCCCGGATGCGGCGTGTCGCTCCCAGCGCGCACGTCTTCGTACGCAGAAGCGCGCGGGGCCGCGCATTCGACGGTGCCCGGCCGCGCCGGGCCGCGCATCCGACGGCCCCCGACCGCGCCGGGCCGGGCGCCCGCCCGCTCTACGTGAACAGCCGCTTCGGCAGCGGCGACGACTCGGCGTCGTCGTCGCGCCTCGGCGCCGCCCCGCGCAGCCAGCGCACCGCGGCCGCGTCGTCGACGACGACCGCCGGCGGGAATCCGCTCGCCGCGAGCCGCGCGAGGCCGGGCAGCTCGAGCGGGGCGGCGGAGGCGGCGGCGACGATGTTGCCGAAGCGGCGGCCCTTGAGCACCGAGGGGTCGGCGACGAGCACGACCGGGCCGATCGCCTCGCGCAGCGCCGCGATCTGGCGGCGCGCGTACCGCAGCTCGTGGCCGTCGGCGACGTTCGCGAGCAGCACGCCCTCGGCGGCGAGCAGGCGCCCCGCCTCGCCGAAGAACTCGACGGTGGTGACGTGGGCGGGCGTCTGGGGCCCCGCGAACACGTCGACGACGAGCGCGTCGACCCGCCCGACGAGCCCGCCGGGCAGGCGGCCGAGCTGCTCGCGGGCGTCGCCGTAGCGCATCCGGATCGACGCGCCCGCCGGCAGCGGCGCGTGCTCGCGCACGAAGTCGATGAGGTCGCGCTCGAGCTCGATCACCTGCTGCCGCGAGCCGGGCCGGGTCGCCTCGACGTAGCGGGGGATCGTCATCGCGCCGGCGCCGAGGTGCACCGCGGTGAGCGGCCGGCGCGGCGCGAAGGCGAGGTCGAGCACGTGGCCCATGTGGCGCACGTACGAGAACTCGAGCTCGGTCGGGTCGAGCAGGTTCACCTCCGACTGCGGCGTGCCGTCGACGATGAGCTGCCGGCGGTCGCCGTCGCGCACGAAGCGGGCGAGGCGCCCCGAGGCGAGGCGGACCGGCTCGGGGTCGGGGAAGGGGGTGCTGCGGCGCGACATCCGCCCCATTCTCGCAGTCGGATGCGGCGGGGCGCGCCAGTGCCCGAGCCGCGCCCGCCCCGCATCGCGGACAGGCGGCCACGGCAGCGGCTCCCGATCGAGATCGGGCGGGGGAGGGAAAGCTGGCAGGCGGCTGGGTGTTCTTTTGAATGAGTCAAAAGAAGGGGTATGCTGGTGGGCATGACGCTGCTCGAGCACTCCTGGCCCGACCGCCTCCGCGCGGCCGGTCTGCGGGTGACCCCGCGCCGCGTCGCGGTGCTCGAGACGCTCGACGCGCATCCGCACTCGTCGGCCGACGAGCTGCACACGCGCGCCGAGGCCCGCCTCGATCACCTCACCCGGCAGGCGGTCTACATCAGCCTCGCCGATTTCGTCGGCCACGGCCTCGTGCGCAAGATCGAGCCGCCCGGCTCGCCCGCGCGCTACGAGACCCGCACCGCCGACAACCACCACCACCTGGTGTGCGAGCAGTGCGGTGCGATCGCCGACGTCGACTGCGCGGTCGGCGCGGCCCCGTGCCTCACCCCCGACGACGACGCCGGGTTCTTCGTCCACACCGCCGACGTCACCTACTTCGGGCTCTGCCCGCAGTGCCGCGACGCCGGCTGACGCGACTCCACCGACCACCCGATCCCCCGAACCACGAGCAAGGAGCAGCCACGTGACCCAGTTCGAATCGAACATCGACCCCAGCCTGCCGTCGACCCGGCAGAACGGCGCCCCCGCCGAGAGCGACCGCAACTCGCTCACCGTCAACAGCAACGGCGCCATCGCCCTGCACGACGTGCAGCTCGTCGAGACCCTCGCCGCGTTCAACCGCGAGCGCGTGCCGGAGCGCAACCCGCACGCCAAGGGCTCGGGCGCGTTCGGCACCTGGGAGACCCTCGAGGACGTCTCGAAGTACACCCGCGCCTCGGTGTTCCAGCCCGGCGCGAAGGCGCGCGTGCTCATCCGCTTCTCGACCGTCGCCGGCGAGCAGGGCTCGCCCGACACGTGGCGCGACGTCCGCGGCTTCTCGCTCCGCTTCTACACCGACGAGGGCAACCTCGACATCGTCGGCAACAACACCCCGATCTTCTTCCTCCGCGACCCGATGAAGTTCCCCCACTTCATCCGCTCGCAGAAGCGCCTCCCCGACTCGGGCCTGCGCGACAACACCATGCAGTGGGACTTCTGGACGCTGAACCCCGAGTCGGCGCACCAGGTCACCTACCTCATGGGCCCCCGCGGTCTTCCCCGCAGCTGGCGCACCATGAACGGCTA
>JAAYAS010000256.1 GCA_012719255.1 Microbacteriaceae bacterium
CGCTCGTGCGCTTCGCCTTCTGCAAGCGCCCCGAGGTGCTCGCCGAGGCGGCGCGCCGGCTGCGGGCGGCCGATCTCGCGTCGATCCAGCCCGCCGACGGCGAACGGGCCTAGGCTCGGCGGCATGATCATCCGCGTCATCGGCACCTTCGAACGCACCGAGCCCGCCGAGCGGGGCATCCTCCGATGCACCGCCGCCCACGAGGCCGGCGACCCCGCGCAGGCGATGGCGGTCGCGCAATCGCTCGCGGGCCGCGTGCGCGAGGCGATCGAGTCGCTCGACGCCGGCTCGGTGAAGCGGTTCACGCTCAACGCCGCGCGCACGAGCTCGTGGCAGGAGGCGGGCGCCGACGGCGCGCCGGGCGCGACCCGCCACCGCGTCGAGGTCGACATCACCGCGGTGTTCACGCGCCTCGACCTCGTCGGCGCGTTCGCCGCCGCCTGGGGCGCCGAGCCGGGCCTGCTCGTGCACGGCGTCGAGTGGGCGCTGTCGGACGAGACCCGTCAGCGGCACGCGGATGCGGTGCTCACCGCGGCCGTGCACGAGGCGACCCGGCGCGCCCGGGTGATCGCCGCCGCCTCCGGCGCCGGCGAGCCGCGCATCGTCGAGGTGCGCGATCCCGAGGCGGGGGCGCCCGGCGCCGTCGCCTACTCGTCGGAGGAGCTCCGCCAGCGCTACGGCGCCGGCGCCCGCTACTCGTGGTCGGCGTACCCGCTCGAGTCGTCGGTCGACGTCGCCCCGAGCCCGATCGTCATCGCGGCGGCGGTGGAGGCGACGTTCGAGGCCTGAGCCTCGACTCGACGGCCCGAGGCGCGAGCCCCGACTCGACCGCACGAGGCGCAGCCCGGGCCGCATCCGGCTCCGCGCGCCGATAGGCTGGCGGGCATGACTGCATCCCCCCTCCTCGCCGAGCTCACCGCCGCGCTCGCGTCCGGCGCCGTCCGCGTCGTCGACCTCACGAACACCCTCTCCGCGACCACCCCGGCCCTGCGCCTGCCCGAGCCGTTCGTCAACCTCGACGACTTCTCGCTCGAGCGCGCCGCCGCCTTCGAGCCGACCGCGCCGATGTGGCAGCACAACAACTTCCGCATGGGCGAGCACGTCGGCACGCACATCGACGCGCCGATCCACTGGATCTCGGGCCGCGACGGCCTCGACGTCTCGCAGCTCGACCCGGCCCGCCTCGTCGGCCCCGCCGTGGTGCTCGACTTCAGCGCCGAGGCGGCCGAGAACCCCGACTGGGTGCTCGAGATCGACGACGTGCGCGCCTGGGAGGCCGAGCACGGCCCGCTCCCCGAGAACTCGTGGCTGCTGCTGCGCACCGGGTGGGACCAGTACTCGCACGACGAGGCGCAGTTCCTCAACGCCGACGAGACCGGCTCGCACACGCCCGGCATCTCGGCCTCGTGCGCGAAGTGGCTCGCCGAGGAGGCCCCGCTCTCGGGCCTCGGCGTCGAGACCGTCGGCATCGACGCGGGCGGCGCCGGCGCCTTCGACCCGCCGTTCCCGGTGCACTACCACCTGCTCGGCCACGACAAGTACGGCATCACCTCGCTGCAGCGGCTCGCCGAGCTGCCAGCGACCGGCGCGATCATCGTCGTCTCGCCGCTGCCGATCGTCGGCGGCTCGGGCGCGCCCTGCCGCGTGTTCGCCTTCGTCGGCGCGTAGCCCGATGACCGCCGCCGTGCCGCCCGCCGCCCCGCTCCCCGAGCCCCGCACCGTCGCCGAGGCCGTCGGCCGCGCCGTCGCCGCCCTCGGCGCCGGCCGCGCGTTCGGCGTCGTCGGCTCGGGCAACTTCCACCTCACGAACGCGCTGCGCGCCGCCGGCGTGCCGTTCACCGCCGCCCGCCACGAGGGCGGCGCGGCGACGATGGCCGACGCCTGGGCGCGCTCGGTCGCGCCCGGCGCCGACGGCCGCCGGCCGTTCGCGGTGGTCTCGCTGCACCAGGGATGCGGGTTCACGAACGCGCTCACCGGCATCGGCGAGGCGGCGAAGTCGCGCACGCCGGTGCTCGTGCTCACCGCCGACACCGCCGACGGCGCGACCGCCTCGAACTTCTGGGTCGACCAGGACGCCGCCGCCGAGGCGGTCGGCGCCGTCGCGATGCGCGTGCACCGGCCCGCCGACGCGGTCGCGGTCGTCCGCGCCGCGGTGCGCCGGGTCGTCGAGGACCGCCGCACCGTCGTCCTCTCGGTGCCGATCGACGTGCAGGCGATGCCCGCCGCGCTCGACCCGACCCGGCCGCAGCCCGAGCCCGCCCCGCTCGCCGCGCCCCGCCGCATCCGGCCCGACGCCGACTCGGTGGCGCGGCTCGTCGACCTGCTCGAGGCCGCCCGGCGACCGGTGCTCATCGCCGGTCGCGGCGCCGTCGACGCCGGCCCGGAGCTGCGGGCGCTCGCCGAGGCCGCCGGCGCGGTGCTCGCGACGAGCGCGGTCGTGAAGGGCCTGTTCGCCGACGACGAGTTCTCGCTCGGCATCCCCGGCGGATTCTCGACGCCGCTCGCCGCCGAGACGATCGCCGCCGCCGACCTCGTCATCGGCGTCGGCTGCGCCCTCAACGACTGGACGACCCGGCACGGCAGGCTCATCGACCCGCTCGCCCGCATCGCGCAGATCGACGTCGACGAGCAGGCGCTCGGCCGGCTGCGGCCCGTCGCGCTCGGCGTCGTCGGGGATGCGGCGCTCACCGCCGTCGACGCCGCCGCCGAGCTGCGGGCCCGGCTCGGCGACGACCCGCCCGCGCGCTGGCGCACGCCCGAGCTCGCCGCGCGCATCCGGGAGGCCGGCCGCTGGGCCGACCTCGACCTCGCCGACCACGGCGGCGACCGCTCGACGACCGGCGGCGAGGACGGCGCCGAGGCGCGGATCGACCCGCGCCGGCTCACCGCCGAGCTCGACCGGCTGCTGCCCGCCGAGCGGGTCGTCGCGGTCGACTCGGGCAACTCCATGGGCTACCCGAGCCAGTACCTCGAGGTGCCGGCGGTCGGCGCGTTCTGCTTCACGCAGGCGTTCCAGGCGATCGGCCTCGGGCTCGCGACGGCGATCGGCGCGGCCCTCGCCCAGCCCGAGCGGCTGCCGGTGCTCGGCACCGGCGACGGCGGCTTCGCGATGGCGATCGCCGAGCTCGAGACGGCGGTGCGGCTGCGGCTGCCGCTGTGCATCGTCGTCTACAACGACGCCGCCTACGGCGCCGAGGTGCACCACTTCACCGACGCGAGCGACGACGAGCTCGCGGGCGTGGTGTTCCCCGACGTCGACTTCGCGGCGATCGCCCGCGGCTTCGGCGCCTCGGGCGTCGCGGTGCGCACCGTCGACGACCTCGCCGCGGTGCGCGAGTGGCTCGACTCCGAGCCGGAGGCGCCGCTCGTCATCGACGCGAAGATCGCCCCCGACGGCGGCGCCTGGTGGCTGCAGGAGGCGTTCGGGCACTAGCGGCGGCGCCCGGCGGCCGCGAACGGCGGTCGGACGGTCGCTGCGACGACCGTGGTCACCACCGGCTCGAACCCGCCGCCGCGCAGTGGTCGCCATCGGCGGCAGCCCGCGCAGAATGCGACCACCACCGACCAGGCGGCGCCGCTGCGGTCCGCCGCGGACGCGGCGCCGGTCAGGCCCGCCGCGGCTCGCGGCCGACGACGCTGAGGTACCAGGCGTAGAACGCGATCCACACGACGGTGTGCACGGTCGGCGCGATGCGGTCGCTCACGCCCGCGGGCAGGATGCGGCGGCCGAGCCGCGCCAGCCCGGCGCCGAGCCCCGCCACGAGCACGAAGCGGGGCAGCCGCGCCGGGAGCGACCAACCGACGAACGGCGCGACCCCGACGCCCTGCAGCCCGGCCTCGCGGGCGTAGAGCTTGTACGGCACGCCCCGCACCGGTCCACGCAGCACGACCCGGAAGCCGTCGCGGCGGACATCGCCCTCGACGCGGTCGAGCATCGCCGCGTTGATCGCCGGCAGCCGTCGCATCGCCGCGAACGTCGCGGCCCGCGGCCGCCGTCGCGCCCAGGCGCGGGTGGCGAGCCCGCCGACCACCGCGCCGACGAGCGCCGACACCGAGGCGGCCGCCGCCCGGCGCGGCGAGCGCAGCGCCACCCGCGAGAGCCACACGTCGGGCACGATGAAGAAGCACGTCGCCTCGGCCGCGCCCCAGGCGGCCGCCACCGCGTGGTCGCGCACCGCGCCCGCCGGCTCGGGGCGCAGCTCGACCGTGGGCTCGGCGCGCGACCCGCCGGTCGTCGCCGGGATGCGGCGGGCGGGGCGGAAGCGGCGGGCTCGTTCGATGCGCATGGCGGCAGTCTGCCGCACCTCGGCGCCCGGCCTCGTCGCCCCGGCGACCGATCCGCCCGCATCCGCCTCGCGCCCGCGCCTCCCCCGGCCATCCCCCGAGCCGTCCCCGGCCCATCCCCCGCGCGCACGACGCGCGGCGTCGGAGGCCGGCGCTAGGGTGCCGGGCATGGACCAGCAGCAGCCCGCGAAGCGACCCGCCGAGGGCCTCGACCGCTGCGAGATCCCCCAGCGCACGAGCGGCTGGGCGACCCGCATCGCCGACGCCCTCGCGGCGATGCGCCTCACGCCGAACACGATCTCGGTGATCTCGGTCGCGTTCGCGGCGATCGCCGCGGCGTGCCTCGTCGCCTCGGCGTTCGTCGGCGACGACGCCCGCTGGTCGCTGCTCACCGCGGCGGCGGTGCTCCTGCCGCTGCGGCTGCTGTGCAACATGCTCGACGGCATGCTCGCCGTCGAGCACGACCTGCGCACCCCGACCGGCGATCTGTTCAACGAGCTGCCCGACCGCATCGCCGACCTCGTCGTGCTCGCGGCGGCCGGCTACGCGACCGCGGGCGTCTGGATGCTCGGCGCGACCGACGTCGGCGTCGCGCTCGGGTGGACGGCCGCCGCGCTCGCGCTCCTCACCGCCTACGTGCGCACGCTCGGCGCGGCGAACGGCGTCGGCAACTTCTTCGACGGCCCGATGGCGAAGCCGCCGCGGATGTGGGCGGTCGTCGCCGCCGCGCTCGTCTCGCTCGCCGAGCCGCTGCTCGACTGGCCGCGCGGCGTCGTGCTCGCCGTCGCGCTCGCCGTGATCGCCGTCGGCGCGCTCGTCACCGTGCTCGTGCGGCTGCGCCGCATCGTCGCCGCGCTGCGGGCGCGCGAGGCCCGGCCATGAGGGTCGCGCACTCGGCGGTGGCGATGCTCGTGCGGCTCATCGCCGGCGCCCGGCCGATCGTCGACGCCGGTTACTCGCCCCGCGCCGCCACCGACGGCGCCCCGGGCGCGCACGCCGCGACCGTGCTCGACCTGCCGCCGCAGGCCCTCTACTACGCGAACCACTCGAGCCACCTCGACTTCGCGGTGATCTGGTCGGTGCTGCCGGGCCGCCTGCGCCGCCGCGCCCGACCCGTCGCCGCCGCCGACTACTGGGGTTCGGGCTGGAAGGCGCGGTCGACGGCGGCGCTCTTCCGCCCGGTGCTCGTGCGGCGCGGTCGGGGCGATGCGCCCGCGGCCGCCCCGACCCGCGACGCGGGCGCCGAGCCCGCGCCGGTGCGCGGCCTCCACGGCCAGCTCGCGACGCTCGGCGCGGTGCTCGCCGAGGGCGACTCGCTGATCCTCTTCCCGGAGGGCACCCGCGGCGACGGCGACGGGCTCGCCGAGTTCCAGGCCGGCGTCGCGCGGCTCGCGGCGGCGTTCCCCGAGGTGCCGGTGGTGCCGGTCGCGCTCGGGCACCTCGGCCGCATCCTGCCGAAGGGCGGGGCGGTGCCGGTGCCGATGCTCGGCACCGCCGAGTTCCTGCCGCCGCTCCCCCGCGGCGCCGACGAACCGGAGCGCGCCTATCTCGAGCGCGCCCGCGCGGTGCTCGAGGCGGCGCTGCCCGACCCCGAGGCCGAGGCCGCGGCCGAGCTCGACGAGGGCGCATCCGCCGCCGAGCGCCCCGGCGCCGGCCCGCCCGCCGCATTCCGCCCGCCCGGCGACCCCGCGCAGCCCGGCGACCCCGTGCAGCCCGCCGACCCCGCGCAGCCCGCCGGCCCCGTCCCGCCGCCCCGAG
>JAAYAS010000257.1 GCA_012719255.1 Microbacteriaceae bacterium
GAGCGGCCGGATGCGGCCGCGGCGTCGCGACTAGTCGATCGCCTTGAAGCCGCCGCGCACCTCGCCGAGCTGGATGAGCAGCTCCGGCGGCACCTTCGGGCCGATCGACTTGAAGAACTCGGTGGTCTCCTCGAGCTCGGCCTTCCAGCCCTCGACCGGCACCGAGAAGAGCTCCTCCATCTGCTCGGTCGTGATGTCGAGGCCCTCGATGTTCACGTCGTCGATCTTCGGGAGGTTGCCGATCGGCGACTCGACGTAGTCGACCTCGCCGTTCTTGCGGCGGATCGCCCAGTCGATGGCGCGGATGTTCTCGCCGAAGCCCGGCCAGAGGAAGCCGCCGTCGGCGTCGCGGCGGAACCAGTTCACCTGGAAGATCGCCGGGGCGCCCTCGCCGAGCTCGTCGCCCATCTCGAGCCAGTGGTCCCAGTAGTCGGCCATGTGGTAGCCGGCGAACGGCTGCATCGCGAACGGGTCGTGGCGCAGCTCGCCGAGCTTGCCCTCCGCGGCGGCGGTGCGCTCCGAGCCGAGCGTCGCGCCGAGGAAGCAGCCGTGCTCCCAGTCCTTCGCCTCGTAGACGAGGGGCACGTTCGTGCGGCGGCGGCCGCCGAACAGGATGATGTCGACCGGCACGCCGTCGGGCGCCTGCCAGTCGGGCGAGATCGTCGGGCACTGCTCGGCGCGCACCGTGAAGCGGGCGTTCGGGTGGGCGGCCGGCTGGTCGGAGTCGGGCGTCCAGTCGTTGCCCTGCCAGTCGATGAGGTGCGCGGGGGTCTCGTCGGTCATGCCCTCCCACCACACGTCGCCGTCGTCGGTGAGCGCGACGTTCGTGAAGATGGTGTTCTCGCGGATCGTCTCCATCGCGACCGGGTTCGTCGACCAGCCGGTGCCGGGGGCGACGCCGAAGAAGCCGAACTCCGGGTTGATCGCGTAGAGGCGGCCGTCGTCGCCGGGGCGCATCCAGACGATGTCGTCGCCGAGGGTCTCGACCTTCCAGCCGTCGACCTTCGGGCGCATCATCGCGAGGTTCGTCTTGCCGGTCGCCGAGGGGAAGGCGCCGGTGATGGTGTACTTCTCGCCCTTCGGGGAGGTGGCCTGGATGAGCAGCATGTGCTCGGCCATCCAGCCCTCGTCGCGGGCCATCACCGAGGCGATGCGCAGCGCGAAGCACTTCTTGCCGAGCAGCGCGTTGCCGCCGTAGCCGGAGCCGTACGACATGATCTCGCGGGTCTCGGGGAAGTGCGCGATGTACTTCGTGTAGTTGCAGGGCCAGGCGACGTCGGGGCGGTCGTTGCCGTCGGCGTCGCTGAGCGGGTAGCCCACCGAGTGCAGCGCGGGCACCCACTGGGTGTCGGGGGTGATGTAGTCGAGGGCCGCCTTGCCCGAGCGCGTCATCATCGCCATCGAGACGACGACGTACGGCGAGTCGGTGATCTCGACGCCGTACTGGGTGATCTTGCCGCCGAGGGGGCCCATCGCGAAGGGCACCACGTACATCGTGCGGCCGAGCATCGAGCCGTCGAACAGGCTCTTCAGCTCGCCGCGCATCACCTCGGGGTCGCGCCAGTTGTTCGTCGGGCCGGCGTCCTCCTCCTTCTCGGAGCAGATGAACGTGCGGCTCTCGACGCGGGCGACGTCGGCGGCGTCCGAACGGGCGAGGAACGAGTTGGGGCGCAGCTCCTCGTTGAGGCGGATCAGCGAGCCCTGCTCGACCATCTCGGCCGTGAGCCGGTCGAACTCCTCCTGCGAGCCGTCGCACCAGACGACTCGGTTGGGCTTCGTCAGCTGCGCAGTCGCCACGACCCACGCATTCACGTCGGGGTTCGCCGACAGCTGGGGGATGTCGTCGATCTGCACGGGCGAGTGAGAAGTCATATCGTTACTGCTTTCACGTTCGTTGGCGGCGGCGGTGACCCCAGGCGGCCGCGCTGCATCGCTGCGTGGCGGCGCCGGATGAGTTCCGTCCAGTATCCCATGGCCGACCGAACCGAAGATCCACGCCGGAGGGCCCCGGGCGGGTCGCGCCACCGGGGGATGACCCCCGTCGGATCGGGGGCCGAACCGCCTGCCCGATGCCGCCGGCGGTGGATACGGTGGAGCCATGACCGCCACTGCCGCCACCGCAGCGCCCGCCGCCGCTCCGGGCGCCGCCGCGCCCCGGCGGGCCGCGGAGCCGCCGCGCATCGCGCAGCTGCTCGCCGCGATCCCGCAGCTCGTGCTGCACGGGCTGTTCGGCGGGCTGCTGCTGATGCTCTGGTCGTCGCTCGTGCTGCTCGGGGTGACGCTCTCGTTCGTGCTGGTCGGCCTCCCGCTGCTCGTCGCGCTCGGGTTCGCGCTCACCGGCGGGGCGTGGCTCGAGGAGCGCCGCGCGGCGTGGACGTTCGCGCTCGACGTGCCTCCGCATCCGATGCGCCGCTCGACCCGCACCGACGGCTGGCGCCCCTTCCACACCGCGGCGCTGCAGTGGGCCGACGCCCGCTCGTGGCTCGTGCTGCTGCACGCGGCGATCGTGTCGGTGCTCGGCCTCGTCGCCGTGCTCGTCATCGGCGCGATGGGCGGCGCGCTCACCTGGGTGGTCGCGCCGTTCGTCGACCCGGACGGGCCGTTCCGCGTGCTCGGACTGCCGATGGCGCTGCCGCTCGCGTCGCTGTTCGGCGTGCTGCTGATCTCGCTCGGCGCGGCCGTGCTGCTCGGGCTCGCCGCCGCGCACCGCGCGCTGTCGGTGCAGCTGCTCGTGCCGGATGCGGCGCCCGCGCTGCGCGCCGAGGCCGCGGCCCAGGGCGAGCGCCGCACGCAGGCGATGGCCGCCGCCGAGATCGAGCGCACGCGCATCGAGCGCGACCTCCACGACGGCGTGCAGCCCCGGCTCGTCTCGGTGGCGATGACCCTCGGCATGGCGAAGCGCAAGCTCC
>JAAYAS010000258.1 GCA_012719255.1 Microbacteriaceae bacterium
ACGCGCTGCTGCTGACCGCCCGAGAGCTGCGCGGGCATCTTGTGGGCGTGCTCGGCGACGCCGACGCGCTCGAGCAGCTTGCGGGCGCGCTCCTCGGCGGCCGCCCTCTTCATCCTCCGCACCTTGATCGGCGCCATGGTGACGTTCTCGAGCACGGTCTTGTGCGCGAAGAGGTTGAACGACTGGAACACCATGCCGACGTCGCTGCGGAGCTTCGCGAGCCCCGCGCCCTCCTCGGGGAGGAGCTCGCCGTCGATGGTGATCGTGCCCTCCTGCACCGTCTCGAGGCGGTTGATGGCGCGGCAGAACGTCGACTTGCCCGAGCCCGAGGGGCCGATCACGACGACCACCTCGCCGCGGCGGACGGTGGTGCTGATGTCCTTGAGCACGTGGTGCTCGCCGAACCACTTGTTCACGCCCTCGATGACGACCAGGGGCGTGCCGGTCGAGCCGCTCGCGGCGGTGCCGGTGGCGGCGGGCGCGGCGCCGGGCGCCTCGGGGGCGGGGCCGTCGGCCGAGGCGCCGCTCGGGATCGGCTCGGAACGGGTCTCGTCCGGCCGCAGCGGGTCGGGTCCGGCTTCGTTGTCGGATCGCATGCAGGCAACCTACCGGCATTCGGATGCCGCGGCCTCCGCCTCGAGTCGGTGTTTCCCGTTCGTTATCCGACCTGCCGGCGGTCGGCCGCACGGGCGCCGTCAGCCGGTCGCCGCGAGGCGCTGCGCGCACGCCGCCTCGTAGAGGCAGACGCTCGCGGCGGTCGCGAGGTTCATCGACTCGGCGCGGCCGTAGTTCGGCACCTGCAGCGCGGCGTCGCACTGCGCGACGACCGCCGGGTCGAGGCCGCGGGCCTCGTTGCCGAACACCCACGCGGTCGGTGCGGCGAGCTCGCCGGCCTCGCGCGCCGCGAGCAGGTCGTCGCCGCGCACGTCGGCGGCGACCAGGCGCATCCCGGCCGCGCGGGCGCGGGCCGCGACCTCGTCGAACTCGACGTCGACGGCGACGGGGATGTGGAAGATCGAGCCGGTCGTGGCGCGCACGACCTTCGGGTTGTAGAGGTCGACGCTGCGGCCGGTGATGATCACGGCGTCGGCGCCGGCGGCGTCGGCGACGCGGATGATCGTGCCGAGGTTGCCGGGGTCGCGCACCTCCTCGAGCACGGCGACGAGGCGGGGCGCGTCGTCGAGAAGGCGCTTCAGGGCGGTCGGGAACTGCTTCGCGACGGCGACGACGCCCTGCGGGTTGCGGGTGTCGCACATCGCGTCGACGACCTCCTCGGTCGCGTAGACGACCTCGAGGCCGGCGCGGTCGGCGAGCTCGCGCAGCTCGCCGTGGCGCTCGAGCGCGGTGGGGGTGGCGTAGAGCTCCTCGACGAGCTCGGGGCGGGCCTGCAGCGCCTCGCGCACCGCCTGCGGCCCCTCGAGCACGAACAGCCCGCGCTCGGTGCGCTCCGACTTCTGGGCGAGTCGGCGGACCTCGCGGACACGGGTGTTGCGGACGGATTCGATCATCGGGGCTCCTCGGGTCGGGACGGGTGGCGGACGAGACGAAACGGCCGGGTGCGCCCGTGGGGCGGCACCCGGCCGTTCGAAGGGGGTCGCGGCTAGGCGGCCTTCGGCGCCGAGGTGTCCTCGGGCAGCGCGGCCTTGGCCTGCTCGACGATCGCGGCGAAGGTCGCCGGCTCGTTCACCGCGAGCTCGGCGAGCATGCGGCGGTCGACCTCGATGCCCGCGAGACCCAGACCCTGGATGAAGCGGTTGTAGGTGAGGCCGTTCGCGCGGGCCGCGGCGTTGATGCGCTGGATCCACAGGCGGCGGAAGTCGCCCTTGCGGTCCTTGCGGTGGTCGTAGTTGTAGACGAACGAGTGAGCGATCTGCTCCTTCGCCTTGCGGTAGAGGCGCGAGCGCTGACCGCGGTAGCCGGCCGCCCGCTCGAGCGCTACGCGGCGCTTCTTCTTCGCGTTGACTGCGCGCTTGACACGTGCCATTGCAGTGTTCTCCTAGATCCTTGCTGAGTTCCGAAAAGGGGCGGCGGGCTACTTGCCCAGCAGCTTCTTGATGACCTTGGCGTCCTGGGGCGCCGCGAGCTTGTCGTTGTTGAGGCGGGCCTTGCGACGGGCCGACTTCACCTCGAGGTTGTGGCGCATGCCGGCCTGCTGCTTCTTGACCTTGCCGGTCCCGGTGAGCTTGAAGCGCTTCTTGGTGCCCGAGTGGGTCTTCTGCTTCGGCATCAGTTCTCCTGTGATTCTTCCTGAGGCGCGTCGCCGCTGTCGGCGCCGCCCTGGTTGGCGTGCTTGGCGGCGCGGGCCGCCTCCTTCTGCTGGCTGCGACGAGCGTTCTGCTCGGCCTTCGCCTCCGACTTGTTCTTCACCGGCGCGACGATCATGACCATGTTGCGCCCGTCGAGCTTCGGCCGGTTCTCGGCCGAGCCGTACTCGGCGACATCCTCAGCGAACTTCTGCAGCAGCTTGAGTCCGAGCTCGGGGCGCGACTGCTCGCGACCGCGGAACTGGATCATCGCCTTCACCTTGTCGCCCGACTCGAGGAAGCCGACGGCTCGCTTGAGCTTGGTCTCGTAGTCGTGATCGTCGATCTTCAGGCGGAAGCGCACCTCCTTGAGGACGGTGTTCGCCTGGTTGCGGCGGGCATCCTTGGCCTTCTGCGCGGCCTCGTACTTGAACTTGCCGTAGTCCATGATCTTCGCCACGGGCGGACGGCTGTTCGGCGAGACCTCGACGAGGTCGAGATCGGCCTCCTGCGCGAGGCGCAGTGCGACCTCGAGCTTGACGACACCGACCTGCTCGCCGCTCGGGCCGACCAGTCGGACCTCGTGCGCGCGGATTCGGTCGTTGGTGCGGGGTTCGCTGATGGATGACTCCTTTGCTCGGGCGTGCATTCGCTGCACCGGTTCGGGGACGTTCGCATCCGGCCCACCGGCGGCGACCCGCATCCAGGGCACGCTCGGCGCTGCCGCCCGGCTTCCGATCGCATTCGGATGCTGCGCATCCGTTCCGCGGGGAACGCTCTCGCGCCTCGACGGGCGCGGGAGGGAGCGGCGTACCCGGTAACCTGATTCGGTCGACGCGGGTGGGACGAATCCTCTTGTCTCGGCTTCTGCATCGCAGACACCAGCGCTCAGACTATCAGATCCACTCCCCCGGAGGAAGCCCAGTGACCGATCAGCAGCCCGCATCCGAGGCGTTCGACGCCGCCGACGCCACCCGCGACATCGCCGAGGTGCCCGCCGTCGAGCTCATCACGACCGTCGCCGTGCACCTCATGAGCTCCGCGGCGATCCACCTCGGACTCGCCGAGGAGGAGGGCGCCGACGCGCTCGACCTCGACGAGGCGCGCAAGGTGATCAGCGCGCTCGCGGGCCTGCTGCAGGGCGCGCTCCCCTACCTCGGCGACCACCACGGCCGGCCGCTGCGCGACGGCCTGCGCTCGCTGCAGCTCGCGTTCCGCGAGGCCTCGACGATCCCCGACCCGGTCGGCAAGGGCCCCGGCGAGGAGTTCACCGGCCCCGTCTTCGGCTGACCGGCTGCCGGGCGGCGCGACCCGGACGAGAACCCGAGCATCAAGGACCCCGAG
>JAAYAS010000025.1 GCA_012719255.1 Microbacteriaceae bacterium
CCCCGTGCAGACCGCCTCGCGCAGCTATCTCGCCCGCGCCGTGCCTGAGGGCCACGAGGGCGAGATCTTCGGCCTCTACGCGACGACCGGCCGCGCCGCGGGCTGGCTCGCGAACCTGCTCTACTTCGCGTTCATCACCTGGCTCATGCACCCGAAGGCGGGCGTGTGGGGCATCCTCGTCGTGTTCGCGCTCGGGCTCGCGCTCGTCATCACCGTGCCGGCTAAGCCGAAGGTGATCGACCTCACCCGCACCACCGGCGCCTAATCGCCGCGCGACGAGCGGCCGAGCCCGAAGGCGAGGCCCGTGATCGAGCCGAGCACGACGAGACCGCTGACGACGATCGCGGCGCCGACGAACAGCCCGCGGTCGATCCCGCGCGGCGCATCCGCCCGCGGCTTCGCCGTCGGCGTCGCGGACGGGGCGGGCGTGCGCTCGGGCTTCGTCGGCACCGGCGGCTTCGAGGGGGCCGGCCGCTCGGGCGAGGAGGGCGCGGGCGCGACCGCCCGATCGGGACGCGAACCGCCCGGATCGCCCGCATCGGGCGCCGGCTCGGGGCAGGGCGCCTCGACGACGGCCCAGCCATCGACCCACACCGTGATGAACACCGACGAGGCGCCGCCGGTGGTCGTGACCGCCGACTGCGAGAACTCGATCGACGAGCCGACGGCCGAGTCGGCCTGCATGTCGCCGATCCACATGCCGCCCGAGGAGTCGGCGCCGTAGGGGTCGCCGTACCCGCTCACGGGGTAGGCCTGCACCTCGCCGGGCAGCCGGAACGAGGGCGTGCTCGCCGCGCCGGTCGCGATGATCGCGCCGTTCTCGACGAGCACGGTGACCGAGACGTCGGGGAGCGGCTCGCGCGCGCCGACGGCGACGACGTAGTCGATGACCTCCTCGCCGCCCGAGGGCGCGATCGCGTCGACCTCGAGGCCGAGCTCGCCGCCGTCGGCCACCTCCCAGAAGAGCGAGGAGACGCCGCTCCCGCCGTGGGTGCCGACCTCGACCGAGTGCATCCAGGCGATCGCCTCGTACTCGAAGCACGGCTGGGCGACGGCGATGCCGGGCGGAGCGGCCGGACCCGATGCGATGGCGGCCGCGAGCGCGGCCGCGGCGAGCGCTGCGATGGTGCGCCGGCCGGCCATGATGCTCTCCCCCGCCGGGTGCGCGGCGTCGGACTCGCGCCGCACCTCCAGGCTAGGCGCGCGGGCGAGCGGATACCAGCGGTATGTGGGGATGGGGCAAACCCGTCGCCGATCGGCGCCGCGGGCTCGGAGGCGGCGGCCAAGCGCGCACGCGCCCGCCGGAAACGGCCCCGGGCGGGCCCGCGCGATGCGGACCCGCCCGGGGCGTCGGTCGGGGCGTCAGGCCTTGCGCGTGCGGCCGAGGCCGAGCGCGAGGGCGCCGACGCCGAGCAGCACGACCGCGGCGCCGGCGAGCGCGCCGAAGTTCTGCGCACCGGTCGCGGCGAGCGGGCGGTCCTGCTTCGGCTGCGACTGGGTCTGCGTCGGGATGGGCTGCGGGTCGGCCGTGTCGACCGGGGGCTCGGTCGTCTCGACCGGGGGCTCGGTGGTCTCGACGGGCGGCTCGGTCGTCTCGACCGGGGGCTCGGTAGTCTCGACCGGCGGCTCCGGGCAGTCGACGATCACGGTCGCGTCGCCGGTCACGGTGAGCGTCACGGTCACCGGCGTCTCGGTCGACTCGCGGTCGGTCGGGTCGACGCTGAAGTTCAGGCCGAGCGACGAGCCCGCCTCGGGGCCCTCGGCGGGCATCTCGCCGATGCCGAGCGCGATCTCGGCGCCGCCGACCTCGCCCTGCACGAGCGGCAGCGGGTCGACCGGCAGCACCTTGTAGCGGTCGGGAGTCGCGCCGCCGGCCGGCGTGTACGGCTCGCCGATGCTGAGGAGCGTGCCGTTCTCGACGGCGATGCTCGCCGAGGCGTTCTCGAGCGGCACCGTGGTGCCGATGACGGCGCGGAAGTTCGCGACGCCGCCGTCGCCCCAGCCGTCGACGCCGACGCCCTCCTCGCCGCGCGGCACGCCGCTGGCCCAGCCGTCGATGGCGACGTCGCCGTCGTAGTCGATGGTCTTCGGGTCGCGCTCGACGTCGCTCGACGTCGAGTACAGGTGCGAGGTCGCCGTCCAGGTGATGGTGACCGCCTCGGTGCAGATCTCGGGGCTCTCGGGCTCGTCGGCGCCGGTGTCGGCGAGGGCGGGCGCCGCCCAGACGCCGACGCCGAGCAGGATCGCCGCGGCCAGGGCGAGGGGACGGGCCGTCGTGTCGCGGGTGTTCATGAGCGCTCCTCCATGCGCGGCGCGTCGTTCGCGCGCTCGTGCGTGCGCGGCACTGGGCCGCGGATGGAGGCTCCGGGGATGAACCACTGACACTCAGTCTACTCACAGAGTGCAGCGGATCTTAGATTCCCTTCAAGATTGTCGCGAGTCGACACTCCGGCGCGTCCGGCTCGAGCCTCAGCGAACCATCCTGAAGTCGTACGGCGGCCCGTCGTAGCGGGTGACGCGCGGCGACTCGGCCTCGAAGCCGCGACGGCGGTAGAACGCGATCGCGCGGGCGTTCGTCTCGTGCACCCACAGCCAGGCGGGCGCATCCCCGAGCACCGCGTCGAGCAGCGCCGCCCCCACCCCGGTGCCGTGCACGTCGGCGCTCGTCCAGAGCTGCTCGAGGGCGCGCGGTCGCGGGGCCTCCGACTCGGGGGTCGGCCGCGACCAGGCGACGCCGACGAGCCGGCCGTCGACCTCGGCGACGACGAGGCGCTCGCCCCGCTCGGCCCACCCGGGGGCGAGCCGCTGGCGCCACTGCGCCTCGCGCAGCCCCGGCTCGGCGACGGCGTCGAGGATGCTCGGGGGCACCTTGCCCGCGTACGTCGCGCGCCACGACTCGCGGTGGAGCTCGGCGATCGCCCCGACGTCGTCGAGGCTCGGGGTGCGCAGGGTGAAGGCCGCCATGGGCGTCGAGCCTAGCGCCGGCGCCGCCCGGACCCGGCGCGGCCCGAACTGGCCCGCCCCGCGTCAGCGGAAGCGGAGCAGGCGCAGCGAGTTGAGCACGACGAACACCGAGCTGAACGCCATCGCGGCGCCGGCGATCATCGGCGAGAGCATGCCGAGCGCGGCGAGCGGGATCGCGAGCACGTTGTAGCCGAACGCCCACACGAGGTTCTCGGCGATCACCCGGTTCGACTTGCGCGAGAGCCGCACCGCGTCGACCGCGGCGTCGAGCCCCTCGCGCACGAGGGTGATGTCGGCGGCCTGCATCGCGGCGTCGGTGCCGCCGCCCATCGCGATGCCGAGGTCGGCGGTCGCGAGCGCCGGGGCGTCGTTGACGCCGTCGCCGATCATCGCGACGCGGTGGCCGCGGGTCTGCAGGCCGCGCACGAGGTCGGCCTTGTCGCCCGGCAGCACGCCGGCGATCACGCTCGGCTCGGCCGCATCCCCATCAGCATCCGCATCCGCATCCGCGATGCCGACCTCCGCCGCGACGGCGCGCGCGACCGGCTCGGCGTCGCCGGTGAGCAGCACCGGCCGCATCCCGAGCGCCCGCAGCTCGGCGATCGCGGCCGCGGAGGTCGCGCGCACGGCATCGGCGATGCCGATCACGCCGACCGGCTCGCCATCGACCGCGACAACGACACCGGTCTCGCCGCGCGCCCCCGCCTCGGCGACCGCGGCGCGGGCCGCCTCGGGCAGCGTCGCGGTCGGTCGGCCGATCGCGACCTCGAGGCCGTCGACGCGGGCGCGCACGCCGATGCCGGTCTCGCTGACGAACTCGGCGGCGGCGAGCGCCTCGGCGGCCTCGTCGTCGCGGGCCTCGACGATCGCGCGGGCGAGCGGATGCGCCGAGCCCTCCTCCACGGCGCCGGCGAGCGCGAGCAGCCGGGCGCGGTCGAGCGCGCCGAGCGGCACGACCGAGGCGACGCGCATCCGCCCCTCGGTGACGGTGCCGGTCTTGTCGAGCACGACGGTGTCGATGCGGCGGGCGCGCTCGAGCGCCTCGGGGCCGTGGATGAGGATGCCGAGCTGGGCGCCGCGGCCGGTGCCGGCGAGGATCGCCGTGGGGGTCGCGAGCCCGAGTGCGCAGGGGCAGGCGATGATGAGCACGGCCACGGCGGCGGTGAACGCCATGTCGGCGGTGCCGCCGGCGAGCAGCCAGACGGCGAGGGTGACGGCCGAGATCACGAGCACGATCGGCACGAACACGCTCGAGATGCGGTCGGCGAGGCGCTGCGCCGCGGCCTTGCCCGATTGCGCGTCCTCGACCATCCGGCCCATGCGGGCGAGCTGGGTGTCGGCGCCGACGCGGCTCGCCTCGACGACGAGCCGGCCGTCGGTGTTCACGGTCGCGCCGATCACCTCGTCGCCCGGGCCGACGTCGACCGGGGCCGATTCGCCGGTGAGCATCGAGGCGTCGATCGCGGCGCGGCCGTCGACGACGCGGCCGTCGGTGGCGATGCGGTCGCCGGGGCGCACGACGAAGCGGTCGCCGACGGCGAGCCGCTCGACCGGGATGCGCGTGCCGTCCTCGAGCTCGGCGTCGCGCGCGCCGAGGTCGAGCAGCGCCCGCAGCGCCGAGCCGGCCTCGCGCTTCGCGCGCGCCTCGAGGAAGCGGCCGAGCAGCAGGAAGGCGACGACCGCCGCGCCGACCTCGAGGTAGATGCTGCCGGCGCCCGATTCGGGGGTCGGCCGCCACTCGAAGCCGTGGGTCATGCCGATCTCGCCGGCGTGGCCGAGCAGCAGCGCGTAGAGCGACCAGAGCGTCGCGGCGGTGACGCCGATCGACACGAGCGTGTCCATGCTCGTCGCGCCGTGGCGGGCGTTGCGCAGCGCGGCGCGGTGGAAGGGCCAGGCCGCCCAGGTGACGACCGGCAGCGCGAGCGCGAGCGACGCCCACTGCCAGCCGGGGAACTGCAGCGGCGGCACCATCGCCATCGCGACCACCGGCGCCGCGAGCACGGCGGCGACGATGAAGCGGATGCGGTAGCGCGCGGCCTCGTCGACCGGCGGCGCCTCGGGCGCGGGCTCGTGGGCGTCGTAGCCGGCGGCGCGCACCGCCTCGATGAGCTCGGCGGG
>JAAYAS010000259.1 GCA_012719255.1 Microbacteriaceae bacterium
CGCCGCGGCCTCATCATCGGCATCGCGGCGGCCGCCGCGGTGGTGCTCGCCGCCGGCATCATCACGCCGATCGTCATCCACAACAACAACGTCAAGCGCGGCGACGAGCTCGCGGCCGACTTCACCACGAAGCTCGACGCGTACAACTCGACCTGGAACGCCGAGAACATCGGCGTGCTCGACGACGTCTCGCTCGCGAGCCAGATTCCGAACGGCGACATCGGCGGGTTCTCCGACGGCACCATCTCGAGCATCGGCACCGCCTGCGAGGATCTCGCCACCGTGAAGGAGAAGCGCGACGAGCTCGCGAACGCCTCGGTGCCCGAGCTCGTCGAGGACGAGGCCGCCACCGCCTCGGAGGCGTACGTCGACGCGCAGAGCCGCGCCGAGGCGCTCGGCAGCCAGCGCGCCGAGGCCGAGACCCTTCTCAGCGAGACCGAGACGCTCTACGGCGACATGCAGGAGTTCTGCGACAACATCGGCGCCTACGGCGACGCGAACGCGAAGATGCGCGAGAACGAAGCCGGCGTCTACCAGGACGCGTTCGTCGTCGAGAACGGCGGCCGCTTCGACTCGTCCGACGGCAGTGTCTACTGGCTCTGCGAGGCCGAGGGCGGCTGCCCGAACCTCTACAACAGCGACACCCGCAACCAGTACGCCGACGCCTTCCAGACCACCTACGTCGGCTACGCCGAGACGATGGTCGACCTCTACGAGAACAACTGCATCATGACCCGCTACGCCGACGCCTGCGCCGTCGGCGCCACCGAGTGGCAGAAGGCCGCCGACGCCGGCCAGAAGTTCGTCGACCACCTGAAGAACAACGAGCCCACCGTCGAGGTCGGCCAGGCCCTCTACCCGCAGCTCAACGACCTGCTCACCGACTCGCTCGACGCCACCGACGCGGCGAAGCGCGCCGTCGCCGAGAAGATCCGCGAGATCGACGGCTCGGGCTCCTCGACCACCGGCGGCGCGATCAACGACTACTTCCGCGACAAGGAGGCGGAGATCGCCACCCTCGTCGAGAACGCGTCGAATTAGCCGCTCCCGACCGCCGCGCGCCCCGGGCACCCGCCCGGGGCGCGCGGCCGTTTCCGAGCGGGATGCGCGCCCGCGGCGCCGGGCGAGGTAGGCTGATCGGCCGAGCATCCGGAGGGAGGAGCCCAGCATGGCGAAGGAGCAGGGACGACAGGTCGTCGCGAGCAACCGCAAGGCGCGCCACGACTACACGATCGAGGACACCTACGAAGCCGGCATGGTGCTCCACGGCACCGAGGTGAAGGCGCTCCGGCAGGGCCGCGCCTCGCTCGTCGACGGCTACGCGCACGTCGAGAACGGCGAGATGTGGCTCGAGGCCGTGCACATCCCCGAGTACTTCCAGGGCACCTGGAACAACCACTCCCCCCGCCGCAAGCGCAAGCTGCTGCTCCACCGCGACGAGATCCGCCGGATCGCGACGAAGACCCGCGAGGGCGGCTACACGATCGTGCCGCTGCAGCTCTACTTCAAGGACGGCCGCGCGAAGGTCGAGATCGGCGTCGCGAAGGGCAAGCGCGAGTACGACAAGCGCCACGCCCTCCGCGAGCGGCAGGACCGCCGCGAGGCGGAGCGCGCCATCGCCTCGCGCCGGCACCTGGGCGAGTAGCGCCCGTCGGCGACCTGGGCTACACCCGCAGGTAGCGGCGGATCGAGATCGTCGAGGCGACGGCCGCGAGGCCGACGCCGAGCACGAGCAGGATCACCGAGACGAGCACCGCCTCGGGCCACATCCCCACGAGCTGCATCGCCGGCATCCTCGGCGCGAGGTAGCCCTGCACGAACCAGTGCGTGCCCGCGAGCACCGCGCCCGAGGCGAGCAGCGAGCCGATGAGGCCCGCGAACACGCCCTCGAGCACGAACGGCGCCTGGATGAACCCGTTCGAGGCGCCGACGAGGCGCATGATGCGCAGCTCGCGGCGGCGCGAGAACGCCGACAGCCGGATGGTCGTGGCGACGAGCAGCACCGCGGCGACGAGCATCACCGTCGCGATCGCGAACGCCGTCACCGAAGCGCCGTTGAGCACCGCGAAGATCGAGTCGAGGAACTGCCGCTGGTCGGTGACCGACTCGACCCCGGGCATCCCGCGGACGGTCTGGATGACGATGTCGGAGTCCTCGGGGTTCGTGAGGTTCACCCAGAACGCCTCGTTGAGTTGCTCGGGCTTCACGAACGACACGAGCGGGTCGTCGGCGAACTGCTCGACGAAGCGGTCGTAGGCGTCCTGCTGCGACTCGAAGAAGTAGGCGTCGACGTACGGCGCGAGCGCCGCGCCGTCGAGCTCGGCCTGCACGGCCCCGATCTGCGCCTCGGTCGCCTGCCCGCCGGCGCAGTCGGGCGACGCCGACACCTCGGTGCAGAAGTCGATCGCGACCTGCGCGCGGTCGTACCAGTAGGTCTTCATCGCCTGGATCTGCAGCTGCAGCAGCAGCGCGGCGCCGACGAAGGTGAGCGACACGAACGTGACGAGCACGACCGAGATGACCATGGAGGTGTTGCGGCGCAGTCCCTGCCACATCTCCGACATGACGAATCCGAGCATCAGCGATCGCCCTCCTCGTCGGCGCTCCAGTCGGCGGCGTCGTCCTCGTGCTCGGGCAGCCGCGAGGTCGGCGAGTCGATGTCGGCGCCCCAGCCGCCGCGGCGGTCGGGCTCGCCGACCCGGCGGGCCATCGCCTCGGCGATCGTCGGCCGGGCGGCCTCGTCGGCGAGCTCGGGCGACTCGGGCTCCTCGTACTTGACGATCTCGGGCGTGTAGACGCCGACCGCCTCGTCGCGCACGATGCGGCCGTCGTTGAGCTCGACCACGCGCTGCTGGGCCGCGTCGACGATCGACACGTCGTGGGTGGCCATGACGACGGCGGTGCCGTTGCGGTTGATGCGCCGCAGCACCCGCATGATCTCGTCGCTCGTGGCCGGGTCGAGGTTGCCGGTGGGCTCGTCGGCGAGCAGGATCGCCGGCTTGTTCACGACGGCGCGGGCGATGGCGACGCGCTGCTGCTCGCCGCCGGAGAGCTCGTGCGGGAAGCGGCGCTCCTTGCCCTCGAGGCCGACGGTCTTCAGCACCTCGGCGACCGCCTGCCGGATCTGCTCGCGGCGCTTGCCGATCACCTGCTGCGCGTAGGCGACGTTCTCGTGCACCGTCTTGTTCGCGAGCAGCCGGAAGTCCTGGAACACCATGCCGACGTTGCGCCGGTAGTGGGGCACCTTGCGGAGGGAGATCTTCGCGAGGTCCTGGCCCAGCACGTGCACGTGCCCCTCGGTGGGGTGGTCCTCGAGGAGGATGTGGCGCAGCACGGTCGACTTCCCCGAGCCCGACGGGCCCACGAGGAAGACGAACTCGCCGCGCAGGATCTCGAACGTGACATCGTCGAGCGCGGGGCTCGTCGTGCCCCGGTACACCTTGGAGACGTGGTCGAATCTGATCATGGCACGCTCAAACTACGCGTCGCCCCCGGAGTTTCCGGGGGCGACGCGCGCACGCGGTGCAGACCGCGGGTCTTCGGGATTCGGATCAGTCGCGGTCGGTGCCGCGGGTGCGGAGGTTGACGACGGCGGCGACGAGGCCTCCCCAGACGGTGAGGGCGGCCACGAGCAGCATGATCACGGCCTCGGGGTTCATCGGTCCACCCCCTCGGCGCGGTCGGTCGCGGACGACTCGGCGATGTCGCGCTCCTCGTCGCCGTGGTGCGAGCGGTCGTAGACCGCCTGCATCTCGGCGCTGATCTCGTCCTCGGCGATGCGCGTGCGCACCGCCTTCGGCCACGGGATGAGGGCGAGGAGCGCGCCGACGACGACCAGGCCGATCGCCATGCCCCAGCCGAAGGCGTTGAGGAACCACTGCGGGTAGTCCTCGTACGGGGTCTGCAGGTGGCGGACGATCTCGCTGATGAGGATCGCGGTGAGCACGACCGGCACGACGCCGGCGATGAACACCTTCCACGCGCCGCTCGCCGGGATCGACGAGGCGCGGGTGAGGTGGTTCGAGAGGATGCCGAGGCGCCGCCCGATCCACGCGACCGCGATCACCGAGACGAGCGCCGCCGCGAGGATGCCGAACTTGTTCACGAACTCGTCGAGCACGTCGAGCACGTAGAGGCCGGTGGTGGTCGGGAACAGCAGCGTCGACACGAGCGCCATCGGGATGACGACCGCGAGGCTCGCCTGCACGCGGGTGAGGTGGAGCTTGTCGCGCACCGCCGCCACGATCACCTCGATGATCGAGATCAGCGAGGTGAGGCCGGCGAAGAACAGCGAGCCGAAGAACAGCACGCCGATCACCGCGCCGAGCGGCGCCTCCGAGATCAGCGTCGGGAACGCGACGAAGGCGAGGCCGATGCCCGCGCCCGCCACATCCTCGATGCCGCTGCCGGCGGCCTGCGCCATGAAGCCGAGCGCCGCGAACACGCCGATGCCGGCGAGGATCTCGAAGCCCGAGTTCGAGAACGCCACGACCATGCCCGAACCGGTGAGGTCGCTGCGGCGCTTGAGGTACGAGGCGTAGGTGATCATGATGCCGAAGCCGATCGACAGCGAGAAGAAGATCTGGCCGACCGCCGCCGCCCACACCTCGAGCCGGCCGAGCGCCGACCAGTCGGGGGTGAACAGCGCGTTGAGGCCGTCGGTCGCGCCCGGCAGGAACAGCGACTGCACGACGAGCGCGAGGAACATCACGAGCAGCAGCGGCAGGAACACGAGGTTCGCGCGGGCGATGCCGCGGCGCACGCCGGCGACGATGATCACCGCGACCACGAGCCAGATGATGAGGTGCGGCCAGAGCACGCCCGGCACGAAGTCGAAGCTCACGCCGACGTCGTCGCTGAGCGCGAGGAAGTCGCCGAACAGGAAGCCCGAGGCGCCGTCGGCGTTCTGCTCCCACGCCTTCGTCACCGAGAAGATCGTGTACATCAGCGCCCAGCCGACGATCACGGCGTAGTAGATGCCGATGATCACGCAGACGAGCACCTGCCACCAGCCGATCGACTCCATCCACTTCTGGATGCGCGCGAACGACAGCGGTGCCGAGCCGCGGTAGCGGTGGCCGACGACGTAGTCGAAGAAGAGCAGGGGCACCCCGGTGGCGAGCAGCGCCACGAGGTAGGGGATGATGAACGCGCCGCCGCCGTTGTCGTAGGCGATGTAGGGGAAGCGCCAGATGTTGCCGAGACCGACGGCCGAGCCGATCGCGGCGAGGATGAACAGGTTCCGCGACGAGAACACTTCGCGTCGACGAGCCGGGGCGGTGGCGCCCGGCGGTGGAGCTGCAGCCATTGAAGACTCCTCAGGAGAACGCTGGTGGTGGGGTCAGCAGGCTAGCAGTGGCTGAGCGTTTCCTGGGTATCCGCGCCGCGCGCTCGGGCGCCGCGCGGATCAGTCGTCGGCCTTCTGCCCCGTCTTGCGCCAGCGGATGCCCGAGTTGATGAACTCGTCGAGGTCGCCGTCGAACACGCGGTCGGGGTTCGACGACTCGTGGCCGGAGCGGAGGTCCTTCACCATCTTGTACGGCGCGAGCACGTACGAGCGCATCTGGTCGCCCCACGAGGCGGTGATGTTGCCGGCGAGCTCCTTCTTCTTCGCCTCCTCCTCCTCGCGGCGGGCGAGGAGCAGGCGCGACTGGAGCACGCGCATCGCGGCGGCGCGGTTCTGGATCTGCGACTTCTCGTTCTGGCAGCTCACGACGATGCCGGTCGGGAGGTGCGTGATGCGCACCGCCGAGTCGGTGGTGTTCACCGACTGGCCGCCGGGGCCCGACGAGCGGTAGACGTCGACGCGGATGTCGTTCTCGGGGATCTCGATGTGCTCGGTCTGCTCGATGAGCGGCACCACCTCGACGGCGGCGAAGCTCGTCTCGCGGCTGCCGGCCGAGTTGAACGGGCTCATCCGCACGAGCCGGTGCGTGCCGGCCTCGATCGAGAGCGTGCCGAACGCGTAGGGCGAGTTCACCTCGATGGTCGCCGACTTGATGCCGGCCTGCTCGGCGTAGCTCGTCTCGAGCACGTTCACCGGATGGTCGTGCTGCTCGGCCCAGCGGGTGTACATGCGCAGCAGCATCTCGGCGAAGTCGGCGGCGTCGACGCCGCCGGCGCCGGCGCGGATCGTCATCACCGCGGGCCGCGGGTCGAACTCGCCGTCGAGCAGGGTCTGCACCTCGAGGTCGGCGATCACGCGGGTGACGTCGGCGAGCTCGCGCTGCGCCTCGGCGGCGGTGTCGGCGTCGTCGGCCTCGTTCGCGAGCTCGACGAGCACCTCGAGGTCGTCGAGCCGCTGCTCGATGCCGGTGATGCGCTTGAGGTCGGCCTGCGCGTGCGAGAGCCGGCTCGTGACGGCCTGCGCGTTCTCGGGGTCGTCCCAGAGGTCGGGGGCCGACGCCTCCTGCTCGAGCCGCGCGATCGACGCGGCGAGCTCGTCGGGGTCGAGCACACCGCGGATGTGGGCGAACGTCTGGCGCTGCTGCGCGATCTCGTCGGAGAGGTCGAGGTTGATCATGATCGACCCAGCCTACCGGCCCGCGCTCATTCGAGGGCTCCGCGCCCGCTCGCCTCGACCTCGATCGGCACCGACACCGGCACGAAGGCGCTCGCGATCGGCGGCCGCCACTCCCCCGCGATGCGGAGCACCACCCGGTCGCCGTCGAGCCGGAGGTCGACGACCCGCGTGCCGCCGCCCGACCGGTCGAGGTGGTGCTGCGCCGCGAGCGCCGCCTGCTCGTGGTCGAGCGCGACGACCGGGCCGCCCCCGTCGAGCCGCACCGCGTCGAGGTCGTAGCGGTTCGCCGCCGCGAGCGCCGCGCCGTCGGCGAGGGTGAGCAGCTGCTTGCGGGCGAGGTGGAGGTCGGCGGCGGCGAACAGCAGCAGCACCGTCGCCAGCGCGATCATCGCGTAGACGACGATGAGCGGCGTCACCGAGCCCCGGTCGTCGCGCCGGATGCGGTCGAGCCCGGTGCGCGCGCGGGTCATACGCCGCTCCGGTAGCGGTCGCGCGGGAAGGTCGCGCTCGACTCGACCGGCACGACGAGCCACTCGGCGGCGCCCGGCACGAACGGCAGCGGCACCTCGACGCGCACGGTCATCGTCAGCGCGTCGCCGGCGACCGCGCAGTCGGGCGTCGGCGCGCAGCGCACGTCGACGACCGCGGCCGCCGGGTCGAGGCCGTGGTCGGCGAGCGCCCAGTGGAGGTGCTCCTCGGCAAGCCGCTCGGCGTCGTCGCCGCCGGCGACGAGCACGCGGGCGCCGTTGCGGGCGGCGAGCTCGGTGGCGAGCAGCGCCTGCTCGAGCTGCGCGAGCGCGAGGGCGCCGTAGGCGAGCGGCACGAGCAGCAGCACCCCGAGGCCGAGGAACTCGAGCGCGGCCGAGCCCCGCGCATCCGAGCGGATGCGGGCGAGCAGGCGCTCAGCGCTCCACCGGCGCATGCGCGCTCACCTCGATCCCCTCGGGGAATCCGACGAGGCCGATGAGCGGCAGCGGCGCACGCACCGTCACCTCGACGAGCTGCTCGCCGCGCACGACCTCCACGCGCTCGGCGTAGCCGGGGTGGAGCACGAGGCCGATGAGCTCCTCGGTGCGGGCGGCGCCGTCGGCCGCGTCGGCGCCCTCGAGGCCCGCGAGCCGGGCGCCCTCGGCGGCGGCGTCGACGAGCGCGGTGCGCACGTGCATCGCGAAGCCGATCTGCAGCACCGCGAGGAAGAGCATCGTGAGCAGCGTCGCGACGAGCGTCCACTCGACGGTCGCGGCGCCGTCGTCGTCAGAAGCTGCCCGTGACGCGGCGGATCGCATCCTCGAACACCTCGGCGAGCAGCGGGCCGGCGAGCGTCCACAGGAGGATCACGAGGCCGGCGGACATCAGGGCGACGAGGACCCATCCGGGCACATCGCCGCGCTCGTCGCGGCGGATGCGGGCGAGCAGGTCGAGCAGGAGCTGCGGGAATGCGGGCATGGTTCGGCTTTCTGGTCGGGGCGGGGTCAGAACGTGCTGGTGAGGACGAAGTACGAGGGGAAGACGGCGAAGAGCACGGTGATCGGGAGCACGAGCGCGACGAGCGGCACCATCATCACGACCTCCTTGCGGCCCGACTGCTCGAGGAGGTCGCGCTTCGCGAGCTCGCGGGCGTCGCGGGCCTGGGCGCGGAGCACCTCCACGAGCGGCGCGCCGCGCTCGATGGCGGTGATGACGTGATCGACGGTGCGCTCGAGCGGCACCCAGCCGAGGTCGCGGCCGGTGGCGCGCAGGGCGACGGCGAGCGGCACGCCGGCGCGCACCCGCACGACGACGTCGGCGAGCTCGGCGGCGAGCTCGCCCCGGCCGAGGCGGCTCACCCGCACGAGCGCGTCGAAGACGCCCTCGCCGGCGGCGAGCGAGAGCGAGAGGAACTCGAGCACCGTCGGGTACTCGCTCGCGATGCGCCGGAGCCGAGCGGCGGCCGCGCGGCGCAGCAGGAGGTCGCGGACCGCCGCGGCGGCGAGCGCCGTCATCGGCGGCAGCACGAGCGCGGCGAGGAGGTTCGTCGCCGACTCGCGCAGCGCGAGGGCGGCGAGCAGCACCCCGAGGCCGAGGCCCGCGAGCGCCCAGGCGCCCTGCTCGGCCCGGTAGCGGTCGAGCGAGTGCCGGGAGCCGGCCTGCCGCAGGCGGCGCTCGATGTCGGGCCCGCCGCCGAGGAGCGCCGCGAGCAGCCGGCCGGTGCTCCCGACGGCGGGGGCGAGCAGCCGCCCGAGCGCGGGCACCGGGTCGAGCCGACGGCGGTTCGCGTGCTGCCGGGCCGCCTCCGAGACGTCGACGAGCTGCGGGGCGATGCGGTCGACGAGGCGCGGCCGCGAGAGCGCCGGCGCGGCGGCGGCGAGCGACCAGAGGCCGAGCCCGAGCACGGTGCCGAGCAGCACCGCGACGCCGAGCTGGTTGCCGAGGCGGCTCGACGCGGCCTCGCCGACCGCCGCGATCACGCGAACCACCGCCCTTCGTCGCGGAAGCGGCCGATCGCGAGCATGAGCCGATAGGCGATCGCCGACACCCCGAGCCCGACGAGGATCACCGCGCCGCCGACCGGCGTGTTGTAGGCGGCGGCCGCCTCGGGGCGGCTCGCGAGCATGAGCAGCACGAGCCAGGGGGCGACGACGCCGAGCCGGGCGGCGTTGAGCACCCAGCCCTGGCGGGCCTCGGCTTCGAGCCGCACCGCCTGCTCCTCGCGGAGGTGGCCGCCGAGCGAGCGCAGCACGCCGACGAGCTCGGTGCCGCCGACCTCGCGGGCCATCCGCAGCGTCTCGAGCAGCCGGTCGGCGGTCGGGTCGGCGAGCCGCTCCTTCGTCTCGGCGACGGCGTGCCCGAACGAGCCGGTCGCCCGGTACCGCCGGCCGAAGTGCGCGAAGTCGGCGCGCAGCGGCTCCGGCCCGGTGCGCGCGAGCTGCTCGACCGCATCCGCGAGCCCGAGGCCCGAGCGCACCGAGGCGACGAGGTGGTCGACGACGTCGGGCCAGGCGCCGCGGTTCTGCCGGCGCCGCTGGCCGGCCCGCAGGCGCACGAGCGCGAACGGCGCCTGCGCGCCGGCGACGAGCCCGATCGCGCCGAGCACGACGATGCCGGTCGCCGCGAGCGCCGCCGCGCCGACGAGGAGGCCGAGCACGCCCGCGAGCGCGAGCAGGGCGACCGCCGGCATCCGGTCGACGCCCGCGCGCACGAGCGCGTCGTCGATGCGGGCGAGCGGGCCGCGCCGCTCGGCGGCGACCGCCGCGCGGGGCCGCAGCGCGCCGACGACGATGAGCGCCACGCCCGTGCCGGCGAGGAGGGCGAGCGCGACCGCCGTCACCACGCCGGCTCCAGCGCGGAGCGCGGGTCGATGCCGTGGCGGGCGTACTTCGCGGTGCGCGGCGGCGGAGCGCCGGTCGGCTCGAGCGGGCCGGCGCCGGCGGGGCCGCGGGCGAAGAGCGTCGTCGCCTCGATGACGCCGGCGTGCACGGCGCCGGTCGGCGCGAGGATCTCGCGCACGCGGCGGCGGCCGCCCGGGTCGAGCTCGAGGTGCACGACGAGGTCGATCGTGGCGGCGATGGTCGGCACGACGAAGCCGGCGTCGATGTTGCGGCCGGCGAGCAGCGGCAGCGTCGAGAGCTTCACGAGCGCGTCGCGGGCCGAGTTCGCGTGGATCGTGCACATGCCGGGCAGCCCCGAGTTGAGCGCGATGAGCAGCTCGAGCGCTTCTGCTTCGCGCACTTCGCCCACGACGAGCCGGTCGGGCCGCATCCGCAGCGCCTCCTTCACGAGCCGCCGCAGGGTGATCTCGCCGGTGCCCTCGAGCGAGGGCTGCCGGCACTGCAGCGCGACGACGTCGCGGGCGACGAGGTCGAGCTCGAAGGTCTCCTCGACGGTGATGATGCGCTCGCCGGCGGGCGCGGCGCCGAGGAGCGCGCCGACGAGCGTCGTCTTGCCGGTGTGGGTGGCGCCGGAGACGAGCACGTTGCTGCCGACGGCGACGGCGGTGCGGAGGAAGGCCGCGGCCTGGGCGCTCAGCGACTCCCGCGCGACCAGGGCGTCGAGATCGCGGATGCGGCGGGCGAACTTGCGGATGTTCACGGCCGGGTGCCGGCGCGCGATGTCGGGGATGACGACGTGGAGCCGCGAGCCGTCGGGCAGCGAGGCGTCGACGAACGGGCTCGAGACGTCGATGCGCCGACCGGTCGACTGCAGCATCCGGTCGACGAGGTCGCGCAGCTCGTCGGCGGGGATCACCGTCGGCGTGAGCTCGGCGACGCCGTCGCGGGCGACGAAGACGCGGCTCGGAGCGTTCACCCAGATCTCCTCGACCGTCTCGTCGTCGAGGTAGGCCTGCAGCGGCCCGTAGCCGGTGACCCGCGCGAGCACCTCGCGCACGAGCGCGGGCTCGTCGCCGACGAGCGGCAGATCGCGGGCGAGCGCCTGCTCGGCGTAGGCGCGCACCTCGCCGCGCACGAGCTCGGCGGCGGCCGGCGCGCCGGGCGCGAGCTCGACGCCGTCGCGGCGCACGCGGTCGCGCACGCGCTCGGTGATCAGGGTCGCGGTGTCGGTCACGCGGTCATGATCGCCCACCGGAGCGACGACCGCCGGAGTTATCCACAACCGCCGACTGAGGTTCGCCTGCCCTCTGTTGCAGCGCGTGCGCGGCGGTGGTCGAATCGATGCCATGACGCACCCGGGCGAGTCCCTGCATCCCGATACCGACCCCCACGCCGGCGACCACTCGGCCCGGCTCAACTGGCTGCGCGCGGGCGTGCTCGGCGCGAACGACGGCATCGTCTCGACCGCCGCGCTCGTCGTCGGCGTGGCGGCCGCGACCCCCGAGTTCGGGCCGCTGCTCATCGCCGGCGTCGCGTCGCTGCTCGCCGGGGCGCTGTCGATGGGCGTCGGCGAGTACGTCTCGGTGTCGACGCAGCGCGACACCGAGCAGGCGCTCATCGCCAAGGAGCGCCGGGAGCTCGAGACCATGCCCGAGCAGGAGCTCGCCGAGCTCGCCTCGCTCTACGAGGCGAAGGGCCTCCGGCCCGAGACCGCGGCGCAGGTCGCCCGCGAGCTCACCGCGCACGACGCGCTCGCCGCCCACCTCGAGACCGAGCTGCGCATGGATGCGGAGGAGCTCACGAACCCGTGGGTCGCCGCCGGCGCGTCGGCGCTCTCGTTCACGCTCGGCGCGATCCTGCCGCTGCTCGCGGTGCTCCTCGTGCCCGGGGCGTGGAAGATCCCCGTGACCTTCGTCGTGGTGCTCGTCGCCCTCGTCGTCACCGGCTGGCTGTCGGCGCGGCTCGGCGGCGCCGACGCGAAGCGCGCCGTCGCGCGCGTCGCGATCGGCGGCCTGCTC
>JAAYAS010000260.1 GCA_012719255.1 Microbacteriaceae bacterium
CTCGGCGGCTGGCTCACGACAGAGTTCTCCTGGCGCTGGGCATTCGGCGTCAATGTGCCGTTCGGCATCGCCGTGGTGGTCGGCGTCTGGTGGACGGTCACCGAGTCCGCCTCGACCCGACCGGTGCGGCTCGACCTCGTCGGCGCGCTGCTCGCCGTGCTCGGCGCCGGGTCGCTCGTGTTCGCGCTCATCCAGGGTCGCCAGATCGGCTGGTGGGACGTGCGCGAGCCGGTCGTGGTCGGCGCGTGGTCCTGGCCGTGGGCGGTGTCGCCGACGCCCGCCATCCTCGGGATCGCCGTGCTGGCGATCGCCGGATTCATCGCCTGGGAGCGCGCCCGAGATCGTCGCGGCGCGGCGACGATGCTGCCGCTCGGCCTCTTCACGATCCGGTCGTTTCGCAACGGCAACCTCGTCGCGATGATCGTAAGCCTCGGCGAGCTCGGGCTGCTCTTCGTGCTCCCGCTCTGGCTCCAGAACGTGCTGCGCTACGACGCGCTGCAGACTGGGTTCCTGCTGCTTGCGCTCGCGATCGGGTCCTTCCTCGCGAGCGGCGCCGTCAGCGGCCTGTCCCGACGGATGTCGGCGGTCGGGATCCTGCGCCTCGGCGTCGGGCTCGAGTTCGTCGCGGTGCTCGCGCTCGGCCTCCTGGTGCGGGTCGACATCGGCTGGGTCCTGCTCGCGGCGGTCCTGTTCGCGTACGGCCTCGGCCTCGGCCTCGCGAGCGCGCAGGTGACGAATGTGGTGCTCGCCGATGTGCCGATCGAGGAGTCCGGCAGGGCCTCGGGCATGCAGAGCACCTCCCGCCAGGTCGGTTCCGCGCTCGGCATCGCGATCCTCGGCACCGTCCTGTTCGAGTCGCTCGCCGGCTTCCTCGACCGCGCCTACCAGGGACTCGGCGGGATCGATGTCGCCGCCCTCGCGGGCGCCGTCGTGACGAGCGCGGGTGCCGCGATCCCCGGCCTGCTCGACACGCCGGCGACCGCGGAAGCCGGGCGGCTCGCGGGGGAGGCCTTCACCCACGCGACTGCGCTCACGGCGTACGTCGCGGCCGCGTTCCTCGGGGTCGCATTCCTCGCCTCGCTCTCCCTCCGGCCTCGCGCGGGCGCGGCGATCGCGCAGGCGCGGGACGCGCTCGGCGAGACGACGCCGCCCGCGGAGGCCTGAGGCGCTCCGCGGGCGGCGTCGGTCAGCGGCGGCTCAGCGCCAGACGGTGGCGATGACGACGTTGGCGACCGTGAGGGCGCCGAGGACCGGGAGGACCCACTTCGCCACGGGCGCCTTCTTGCGGTTGATGAGGCCGATCACCACGATGACGATGAGGATGACGAGCTTGACCGCGATCTTCGTGTTGTCGAGGTCGTCGCCGCGGCCGAGCGGGTACTGGAGCCCGACGAGGAGGAGGCCCGTCACGAGCATCGTCCAGGCGCCGTGCATGATCGCGGGCAGCACCCGCGCCTCGCCGGCCTTGATCGCCTTCATCTGGTAGAGGACGCCACCGAGCAGCGCCGCGACGCCGATGATGTGCAGGGCGAGGACGACGTTCTTCAGGATCTCCATACCGGCATCGTATCCGGCATCGTCGGCGCCACGGCCATGCGCACCACGCGCACGCGGATCACGACGGCGACTTGCTCATGGACGAATGCGGGTCGCATTCGTGATCGCTGTGCGTTTCGTGCTCAGCTGGCCGCGCCCGCCAGGCGGATGACGTGGACCGGCGTCACGGGGAGCGTCGCCGGCAGCTCGAGCTCGAGCTCGTCGCCGTCCGCTCGTGCCTCGACCTCGCCGGCGCCGAGCAGCGTCGCCCCGCTCGGTGCCACCGCGACCGGCAGGGTGAGTCGCCGCGAGGTCGGCGTCGACACGAGCAGCGCGTACAGGTCGCCGCCGCGGGTGGTGAAGCGCACCTCGACGCCCTCCGGCGTCGTCGCGGCCGCCCGGCGCCACGGCCTCGTGCCGATGATCGCCTCGCCGTGCACCCGCATCCAGTCGCCGAGCCCCGCGAGCACCGCGAGCTGCTCCTCGGGGATCGTGCCGTCGGCGCGCGGGCCGACGCCGAGCAGGAGGTTGCCGTTCTTGCTCACGGTGTCGGCGAGCCCGCGCACGAGTTCGGGCACCGGGAGCAGGTCGGCGGGGTCCTCGTTCTGGTTGTAGGCAAACGAGTTGCCGATGCCGCGGGTCTGCTCCCACGGCGCGTCCTGGATCTCGTCGAAGCTCCGGTACTCGGGGGTGACGAAGTCGGCGTGCTTCGCACCGGAGAAGTCGAGCTGCTTGAACTGCTCGGGCATGTGCGTCCAGAAGCGCCGCGCCAGCCCGTCGGACAGCCGCAGCGCCGGCCGCAGCCACCAGGGGAATCGGGCTGGGCTCTCGGTCCACCGGTCGTTGATGACGCCGTCATCGACCGCGTTGTAGTAATCGGCGAGGAGCGCGGCGAGGTCGCCGCCGCCGGGCCACCCGATGTCGTTCCACAGCACGCTCGGCCGGTACCGCTCGACGAGCTCCCGCACGTGCGCGGCGGCGTAGGCGGGGTAGTCGCCGCGCGGGATCGCGAGGATCGCGTCGGAGCCGCGCCGCATGACCGCGTCGTTGACCGACCAGTCGTAGCCGCCGGAGTAGTACAGGCCCATTCGCATGCCGGCGCCGCGCACCGCATTCGTCAGATCGCCGACGAGGTCGCGTCCAGCCTGGTGCGATTCATGCCGGGAGTGAGGGACGGCGGTCGGCCACAGCGTGTAGCCGTCGTGGTGCTTCGTCGTGAGCACGACGTACTCGGCGCCCGCGGCCCGGAGCGTGCCCGCGAGCGCGTCGAGGTCGGCCCCCGCCGTGACGCGGTCGAACTCCACGGCGAATGCGCGGTAGTCCCAGTCGGGCCCGTACGTCTCGCGGTGGTGCCGCCAGGTCGGGTTGCCCTCGACCCGCGCGCTGTTCATGTACCACTCGGCATACGGATTCGCCCGGAACATGCCGCCGGCGCCCTGCTCGCGCATCACCTGCGCGCTGTCCGGCACCCGCGGCGCCCACGCCGGCACCGAGTAGAGCCCCCAGTGGATGAAGATGCCGAGCTTCGCGTCGCGGAACCACTCCGGCACCTCGTGCGTCCGCACCGACTCCCACGTGTGCTCGTACACCGGCCCCCCTCTGCGCTGGCACCACCCCTCGCCGGGTGACCACCCCACGCTATCCACGAGCCCGCTGGGCACGAAATGCGGCCGGATCAGGCAGGCGGGCGAGGAATGCGGCGCTGCGGAGAGGGGCGGACGGGAATCGAACCCGCGTAATCAGTTTGGAAGCCGCTCCTCGAACTGTTACCGCTGCTTGCCGCCGCCGTCCGAGTCCGACCGCGCTGAGCCGACGTGCCCAGTGATTTCGGGGCTTCTCGGGCCGTTCGGCGCTCCGCACTCGGTCGCCTTCGGTCGGCCTCGGATCGCCTCGGCGGAGCGCGGTCGCCCTCTTTTTCGCCCTCTCGCGCTCGCGACGCCGTCCTCGGCGGCGGCACGGAATCGGGCCTGCAGGTTGGCTACAGTCTCGACGGCCTCGCTCGCGAGCCGGTCGAAGACCTCGCGGTCGACTCGTTCCATGTTCTCGCGGTTCTCGATATCGTCGAGTGCATTGACCAGTGGAAGGATGTGACGAACCCAATGGAATCGGTGCTTCACAGTGACCTGCGCGGCCGCCGCGCGCTCCCCGTCATGATCATCGGCCTGCTCGCGTTCGCCCTCGTGGGGTGTTCCGGTGTCGCTTCGGACGCCGACGCACAGGCGCCCGGCTCCGAGGCGTCGACGCCTGAAGAGACTGAAGCCAGTGAGAATGCGGGGGACGGTGACGCGTCGGCCCGGCTAGGCACGATCACTGTGGACACGACCACTCACACAGTCATTGAGAGTGTCAATTGCGAGCCCATGCAGTCCACTGACATTGTGACAGAGACCTTCAGCTCGATCGCGGTCGGTCAGACGGCCGAGGGCGAGGAGGTTCTGTTCTTCGCTTATACTCACGAGGGACAGTCGGGCGGAGTCTCGAACTTCATCGACTATCAGGGTCCTGAGGGTACCTGGTCGTCGTCCGAAGGTAATGCGACCTTCACGCTCAACGAAGGTACCCTCTCGGGCGCGAGCGTCATCGTCAACGACGACGCTTCGCAGTCGAAGATGATCCAGTTCTCGTTCACTCTGCCTGACACCCTCGTAGAGTGCTGATGTCGGGCGACTGACTGAGTCGCCGGGTGCGGCCCTGCTCGTGTCGCGCCTATCCAGCCTGAGTGGACGCCTCGATCCCGAGGCCGCGCAGATCGATCCTTTCTCAGCCGTCCTCGGGGTCGGCGGGGTGCGGCTCGGGCTGCGGGAAGTGGTAGCCGAAGCCGCGGGCAAGGCAGGCGTCGAGCCAGATCGCCTCGACGGTACGGTTCCAGGCGGCGCTTTCGACCTCGCCCAGAACCGCGACGACATCGGGGCTCTGTAGGTCGTCCATCGTGACCGAGTGGTCCGCGGGCAGACTGGCCAGCATCTGCCGCTAGAGGTCTTCGATCTCGGCCTGGTGCGCCAGTGCCGCGGCGCGAAGGTCATTCCGAGCCGTCATCTTCAAGCCTCCGCCGTGCGGGTGAACGCCTCGAACCGCTCGACCTCCGCCGAGTAGTCGCTGACGTACAGGTGCCCGTACACGCGCCCGACGAGTTCGAGGGACGAGTGCCCGAGCCACCGGCTCACTTGGAACGGCTGGAAGCCTGCCGCCAGCCACAGGCTCGCTGCGGTGTGTCGGGTGTCGTGATTGCGGATGTGCTCGACGCCGACCGCCTGTGCTGCGGGGAGCAGGTAGTAGTTCAGGAAGCCGCTCATGGCGATGGGGCGCGTCCAGTCGAGGCGGCGGGAGCCGTTCTCGCGGGCGGGCCAGAACAGCGCCTCGGGGTCGCCCGAGTTCGGGTTC
>JAAYAS010000261.1 GCA_012719255.1 Microbacteriaceae bacterium
ATCGACACGGTCTTCGGGCTCGCCGGCTGGAGCGACGCCGAGGGCGGCGAGCTGCGCTTCGCGCTGTTCACCGTGCTGCCCGAGGGCGACCCCGGCCGTGTCGGCCTGCCGAACCGCGACGCCCTCGACGCCGTCGCGACCGCGATGCACGGCTGCGGCCAGCGGCTCGCGAACGGCTGAGCTCCCGGGCGCCGGGGGAGCGGGCGCCCAGCCGCCCGGGCGACAATGGCCGGCATGACCACCACCGCATTGCTTATCGTCGACGTGCAGAACGACTTCACCGAGGGCGGCGCGCTCGCCTGCGAGGGCGGCATCCGCACCGCCGTCGGCATCGCCGAGCACGTGCGCGAGCACGGCGACGACTACGCGACCATCGCCGCATCCCGCGACTGGCACGACCCCGGCAGCTCGAACGGCGGCCACATCTCGGCGACCCCCGACTTCGTCGACACCTGGCCGCCGCATTGCATCGCCGGCACCGAGGGCGCCGAGTACCGGCCCGAGCTCGACGCCGACCGCATCGACCTCCACGTGCGCAAGGGCATGGGCGTGCCCGCCTACTCGGCCTTCGAGGGCGTCGTCGACGACGGCCGGCCGCTCGCCGAGGCGCTGCGCGACGCCGGCGTCGAGGCGATCGACATCGTCGGCATCGCCACCGACCACTGCGTGCGGGCGTCGGCGCTCGACGCGCTCGAGGCCGGCTTCGAGGTGCGCGTGCTCGCCGGACTCACCGCCGCCGTCGCCGCCGAGCGCGGGGATGCGGCGCTCGCCGAGGTGCGCGCGGCCGGCGCCGAGGTGGTCGGGGAGCGCGGCCGGTAGGGAGCGCGGCCCCGCGGCCGCGTGTCGCTGCGGCCGGGTGCCGCTGCGGCCCGTCGTCGCCGCGGCGGCAGGGCATCGCCGTGGCCCGTCGTCGCGGTGGCCGGGTGTCGCTGCGGCCCGTTCGTCGTTCCGGCCCGTTCGGCGTTCCGGCCCGTTCGGCGTTCCGGCCCGTTCGTCGCCGCGGCTCCTCGTCGCGTCGGTCTGCCGCTCGCACCTCGCCGGTCGTTCGCAGAGCCGCCGTTCGTTCGCAGCGTGACCGCTCATTCGCAGAGCGACCGCTCGTTGGCAGAGTTGCCGCTCCCTGGGGACCGGCTGCTCTGCGGATCGCCGGTTGATCTGCGGTTCGTCGGTCGGTCTGCGGTTCGCCGGTCGGTCAGGGGCAACGACCGGCTGTTGGCAGATCGGCCGGTCGTTCGCAGAGTGACCGTTCGTTCGCAGAGGGGCTGGTCGTTGGCAGAGTTGCCGCTCCCTGGGGACCGGCTGCTCTGCGGATCGCCGGTTGATCTGCGGTTCGTCGGTCGGTCTGCGGTTCGCCGGTCGATCCGCTGATTGCCTGCAGACCCGGGGACGTCGGCGGACCGGACGGCGTCTGCCGTTCGGGCGGCGTCGCTGGTCCGGGCGGGCTCCGGTCGTCCGGCGCCCGCGGCGGTTCGAGCGCCCGCGGCGGTTCGAGCGCCCGCGGCGGTTCGGGCGGCGGCCGCCCAGGATCCGGCGCCGCCCGCATCGACGCGCTTCGACGCGGCAACGAGTACCATTCGACGAGTTCCGCGCGCGGCCGAGGCCCGCGCATCCGCCGCACGACGTCGAGAGGAGGCGCCCGATGACCGATCTCGCCCACCTGCGCGAGCTCGCCGCCACGCAGCGGCGCACCCTCGTCGAGCAGCGCGTGCGCCGCGGCGAGGACCCCGCCGAGGTGTTCGCCGAGCTCCCCGAGATCGACGACTACGTCGTGCGGATGCTCCGCGACGACGCGCTCGAGGCCGAGGGCCTCGCCGCCGAGTACGCCCTCGCCCGCCACCTGCAGCACGACGCCGAGCGCGACGACGCCGCCGACCACCGCGCGAACGCCGATGCGGTCGATGCGCGGCTGCTGCGCGCCGTCGGCCTCGAGCACCCCGAGCTCACCCGCGCCGTGTGGCGCGCCCTCGACGAGGTCGCCGAGCCGCACGATCTCGTCGAGCCCGCCGCCGGCGCCGGCCGCAGCGGGCCGCGCGCGCCGGGCGGCGCGAACGGCGCCGGCGGGGGCTCCGGTCGCGACGACGCCGCTGGGCGCTCCGGACGCGCCCGGCGGCCCGGCGGACGGCCCCGCCGATGACCGTCGAGCTCGTCGCCCTCAGCGACCGCCCGCTCGACGTCGCCGCGCACTTCGCCGCGGTCGCGCATCCCGCCGCCGGCGCCGTCGCGAGCTTCGTCGGCGTCGTGCGCGATCACGACCCCGGCGCGCGGGGCGAGGTGACGCTGCTCGAGTACTCCGCGCATCCGAGCGCCGCCGACGAGCTCGCCCGCATCGCCCGCGGGCTCGACGCCCCGGGCCTGCGCATCGCCGTGAGCCACCGTATCGGCGACCTCGCCGTCGGCGAGACGGCGATCGTCGCCTGCGTCGCCTCGGCCCACCGCGCCGAGGCGTTCGACGCCTGCCGCGAGCTCGTCGAGCGCGTGAAGGCCGAGCTGCCCGTGTGGAAGCGGCAGCACGCCGCCGACGGCACCACGAACTGGGTCGGCATCGCATGAGCGGCGACGCCGACCGCCGCGACGGCGTGGCGCCCGGCGCCGGCCCCGCATCCGCCGCCGACCGCCGCGACGGCGCGGCGCCCGGGTCCGCCCCCGCATCCGCGCCCGTCGGCCTCGGCATGCCCGGTGTGCGCCGCACGCTCGACGACGACCCCGAGGCCGCGGCGATCGCCGCCGCCGCCGACGGCCCGCTCGTCGACCGCTACGGCCGCGTGCACCGCGACCTGCGGGTGTCGCTCACCGACCGCTGCTCGCTGCGCTGCACCTACTGCATGCCCGCCGAGGGCGTGCCCTGGCTCGCGAACGAGACCCTGCTCAGCACCGACGAGCTCGTGCGCGTCGCGCGCGTCGCCGCGGGCCTCGGCATCGTCGAGGTGCGGCTCACCG
>JAAYAS010000262.1 GCA_012719255.1 Microbacteriaceae bacterium
GCGCCGCGGGCTCCCCCGCCGCGCCCGACGCGGGCATCCCGGCCGCCGCGGCCCGCGGGCCGCTCGGCGCCGCCCTGCGCGCGCTCCTTCGCCGCCTCGGCGCGGCGCGCGAGCTTCAGCAGCTTGCCGAGCTCGTCGGCGGTGAGCTCGCGCAGCTCGCCCGCGCGCATCGAACCGAGGTGCAGCGGGCCGAAGCTGCGGCGCACGAGCTCCTCGACGGGGTGGCCGACGTGGTCGAGCATCCGGCGGACGATGCGGTTGCGGCCCGAGTGCAGCGTGAGCTCGACGAGCGTCGCGCGCTCGCGGGCGCTGAAGTTGAGGATGCGGGCGTCGTCGGCCTTGATGAAGCCGTCGTCGAGCTCGATGCCGCGCAGTAGCTTCTGCAGGGTCTGGGGCGCGAGCCGCCCGGTCACCTTCGCGACGTAGGTCTTCGTGATGCCGAACGACGGATGCGCGAGCACGTGCGCGAGCTCGCCGTCGTTGGTGAGGATGAGCAGGCCGCTCGTCTCGGCGTCGAGCCGGCCGACGTTGTAGAGCCGCTCGTCGTAGCGGTCGGTGAACTCGCGCAGATCGCGGCGCCCCTGCTCGTCGCGCATCGTCGACACCACGCCGACGGGCTTGTTCAGCAGGAGGTAGCGCTTGCTCTGGTCGAACTGCACGGGCGTGCCGGCGACGACGACCCGGTCGGTCCCGGGGTCGATGCGGGTGCCGAGCTCGGTGACGACGCGGCCGTTCACCTCGACGCGGCCGTCGGCGATGAGCTGCTCGCAGACGCGACGGCTCGCGACGCCGGCGTTCGCGAGCGCCTTCTGCAGCCGCACGCCGTCGGTCGGCAGCTCCGGCGCGGGCGCGGCGGAGTCGGGGCGGTGCTCGGGGTGGAAGGGGATGTCGTCGAAGTCGGCGAGCGAGTAGCCGCCCTCGGGGCGCCGGCGGGCCGCCTGGCGCACCGCGTCGCGATGGACCTGCTGCTCGCGGCGCTCGTGCTCGGCGCGGCGGCGGTCGCCGGACTCGTCGCGGCGGTCGCGCCGGTCATCGCGGTCGTCGCGGCGGCCCCGGTCGTACCGGTCGTCGCGGTGCCCGCGGTCGTCGCGGCGGCTCCGCTCGTACCGGTCCTCCCGGCGCTCGCGGCCACCGCTGCCGCGGCGATCGTCGCGGCGCTCCCGGTCGCCGCCGGTGCGCTCGCGGTCGCGATCCCGGTCGCGCCCGCGCCCAGCGCGGGGTCCGCTGCCGCGGGCCTCGAAGCTGCGCCGCGTGCGGCCGTCACGGTGCGTCCGGCCATCGCGGCGGTCGTCGTGCCTAGTCATCGAATCCGTCCTGTCCTCCGTCGAGCAGCGGCGAGATCTTCGGCAGCTCGTCGATCGAGTTGATGCCGAGCTGCTCCAGCAGCAGCTCGGTGGTGACGTAGAGGGTCGCTCCGGTGGTGTCGTCGCGGCCCGCCTCGGCGATGAGTCCGCGACCGACGAGGGTGCGGACCACCGAGTCGACGTTCACCGCGCGCACCTGCGCCACCTGCGATCGGGTCACCGGCTGCCGGTAGGCGATGACGGTGAGCGTCTCGAGGGCGGCCTGCGAGAGCCGCGACGGCTGCCGCACCGACACGAAGTCGCCCACGATCACGTCGTAGTCGCTCCGCACGTAGAGGCGCCAGCCCCCGCCGATCTCGCGCAGCTCGAGGCTGCGGCGGCGACCGCCGAATTCTCCATCATAGTCGGCCCGCAGGCGCTCGAGGGCGGCGCGCACCTCGCCGACGGGCCGCGACACCGCCGCGGCGAGCGCGACGAGCGGCACGGGCTCGTCGCTGACGAAGAGCATCGCCTCGACGGCGCCGTCGAGATCGGGGGATGCGTCGGGGGCGCCGCCTGCGGCGGCGGGGTCGTTCGCGGCTTCGACGGGCTCAGCCCGCGGGTCGCCGGCGGGCTCGATCGGGAGGCGGTCGTCGGTCAGCTGCTCATCGGTCATAGTCGGCCCCCAGTGTCGAGAGTTCGTCGTCGTGCCACTCGTCGGCGTCCCACCGCACGGTGAGCTCGCCGAGCGGCGTCGCCTGCTCGAGCGCGACCGCCGCGCGCCGGTGCAGCTCGAGCACGGCGAGGAAGCGCGCGATCACGACGCCGGGCGCCGCGGCGTCGGCGACGAGCTCGCGGAACGTCGCCGGTCCGCCGTCGCGCAGCCGGCGCACGAGCAGCCCCGCCTGCTCGCGGATCGACACGAGCGGCGCGTGCAGGTGCTCGAGCGAGAGCGTCGGCAGCTCCTTCGGCGCGAAGGCGAGCGCCGCGAGCGCCGCGAAGTCGTCGAGCGAGAGCGTCCACACCAGCGGCGGCAGCCGGTCGCGGTGCTGCGGGTCGAGGGGCGCCGACCGCCCGTGCCGGCGCGATTCGGCCTCGAAGCGGGCGGTGAACCACTCGGCGGCCCGCTTGAACGCGCGGTACTGCAGCAGGCGGGCGAAGAGCAGGTCGCGCGCCTCGAGCACGGCCACGTCATCGGCGTCGGCGTACTCGCCCTGCGGCAGCAGGCTCACGAGCTTCATGTCGAGCAGCGTCGCGGCGACGACGATGAACTCGCTCGCCCGATCGAGGTCGCCGGCCGATTCGAGGCCGGCGACGTGGGCGATGAACTCGTCGGTGACCTTCGACAGCGCGATGTCGGTGATGTCGAGCTCGTGCTTGGCGATGAGCTGCAGCAGCAGGTCGAACGGCCCCTCGAACACGTCGAGGCGCACGCGGAAGCCGTCGGCGGCCGCCGCGTCGGCGAGGTCGGCGGGCGCCGCGTCAGGCGGCCGCACCGCGCGCCACCAGCTCGCGCGCGAGCTGCCGGTACGCCTGCGCGGCCGGGTGCGTGGGCGCGAACTCGACGATCGGCACGCCGGCGATCGACGCATCCGGGAACTTCACGGTGCGGCCGATGACCGTGTCGAAGACCTTGTCGCCGAACACCTCGTACACCCGGTCGAGCACCTCGCGGGCGTGCAGCGTGCGGCCGTCGAACATCGTCGGCAGGATGCCGTCGAGCTCGAGCGCGGGGTTGAGCCGCGAGCGCACCTTGTCGATGGTCTCGATGAGGAGGGCGACGCCGCGCAGCGCGAAGTACTCGCACTCGAGCGGGATCATCACGCCGTGGCTCGCGGTGAGCGCGTTCACCGTGAGCAGGCCGAGCGAGGGCTGGCAGTCGACGATGATCACGTCGTACTCGTCGGCGACGCGGCGGAGGATCGAGGCGAGGATCTGCTCGCGGGCGACCTCGGTGACGAGGTGCACCTCGGCGGCCGAGAGGTCGATGTTCGCGGGGATGACGTCGAGGCCCTCGAAGTCGGTGGGCTGGATCGCCGCCCGCGGGTCCTGCTCGCGGCCGATGAGGAGGTCGTAGATCGTCGTCGCGTTGTGCGTCGAGATGCCGAGTCCGGCCGAGAGCGCGCCCTGCGGGTCGAAGTCGACGCAGAGCACCCGGCGGCCGTAGCCGGCGAGCGAGGCGGCGAGGTTGATCGACGTGGTGGTCTTGCCGACGCCGCCCTTCTGGTTGCACATCGCGATGACGCGGGCCGGGCCGTGCTCGGGCAGCGGCGCGGGCACCGGGAACTTGTTGTAGAGCCGGGTCGAGACCGCCTCCGCCGAGCGGGGCGCGCCCGGTTCGCTGCCGGCGGCCGGGGCGACCGGCTCGCTCTCGGCGCGGCGCCGCTCGGGGCGGGCGCGGGTGGGGGCGAGCAGGTCGGCGGGCACCTCGAGCCCGGGCAGTTCGGGCAGATCGGCGCTCGGGTTCGCCATCGTTCGGCCTCCTGCGGGTTCGGTGTCACGCGATGCTCGCATCGTATCGCCGGGCCGCCGGGCCGCCGCGGGGCCGGGCGCGGGTGTCGGGAAGGCGCCTCAAGCTCGGGTTGAAGGTGAGGCTTGCCCCCGATCGCGGCATCCCCGCGCCGCCGGCGCTCGGGTGCACCGGGCGCGGTCGATGGGATGCATTGGACCATTGCTCGGAGTATCCTGAGATCCATGCCGCGGCACGTCGAGCTCGCTGCGCGCCGGGTTCCTCTCGTCGCGCTGATCGGCGCGTCCGCCGCGCTCGTGCTCGCCCTCGTCGCCGCCGTGCTCGTCGTGCCGAGCGGCGACCGCGCCTCCGAGCAGGAATCGGAGATCCGAGCGCTCATCGAGAGCTCGGCCGTCGAGCTCGAGATCGAGCAGGTGAGCCGCCTCGACGGCGGCGGCGAGCCCCGCTTCGCGGTCGGGCTGCGCTTGATCGACGAGCCCGACGCCGACGCCGCCGGCGAGCTGCTCGCCGCGCTCTTCGACGAGACCTACGCCGTCGCGAGCGTCGACCTCCGCTTCACCGACGGCCCGAGCCTCCACGCCGCCGAGATGGAGCGCACCCACCGCGAATGGGCCGAGCTCGTCGACTACGCCGCGGGGCTGCGCGCGTGCGAGCTCACGGTCACGCAGGTCGGCCCGACCGGCATGGCGGTCTACCGCCTCGGCGTTGCGGCGCAGGTCGACGACCCGATGACCGCCTACGAGGAGCTGCTCGCCGACGAGCGCCCCGAGTGGGTCTCGCTCGGCCAGGTCTCGATCGCGACGCCGAGCGGCCACTGGCCGAAGCACACGATCGACGTCGGCCGCGAGCTCACGCCCGACGAGCGCGATCACTTCCGCGAGCTCGACCGCGAGCTCACGTCGACCGTCGGCGGCGGCGAGCGGTACCTCATCCGGGTCACCGCGAGCCTGGGCGACGAGCAGGCCGAGTTCGTCTCGCGGGTCGTGCCCGCCGTGCCGGCCTCGGTGCTCGACCCCACCGCTCCCGCCGACCGCGACCGAGACCGCGATCGCGATCGCGACCCGAAGCACGGGGACGCCCCGACGGCCCCCGAGCCCGGCGCCGACCCCGGCACCGACCCCGGCACCGACCCCGGCACCGACCCCGGCACCGA
>JAAYAS010000263.1 GCA_012719255.1 Microbacteriaceae bacterium
AAGCACTCGGTCGCCCGCCTCGTCGGCGCCCCTCCCGGGTACGTCGGCTACGAGCAGGGCGGCCAGCTCACCGAGGCCGTGCGCCGGCGCCCCTACTCGGTGGTGCTGTTCGACGAGGTCGAGAAGGCGCATCCCGAGGTGTTCGACGTGCTGCTGCAGGTGCTCGACGACGGCCGGCTCACCGACGGCCAGGGCCGCACGATCGACTTCCGCAACACCATCCTCATCCTCACCTCGAACCTCGGCTCGCAGTACCTCGTCGACCCGATGCTGTCGACCGCCGACAAGCACGCCGAGGTGATGGCGACGGTGCGGCGCACCTTCAAGCCCGAGTTCGTCAACCGCCTCGACGAGATCGTGATCTTCGACGCCCTCGCGAGCGAGCAGCTCGCGCAGATCGTCGGGCTCATGGTGGGCACCCTCGAGCGCCGGCTCGCCGAGAAGCGGCTGCGCATCGAGGTCGACTCGGATGCGCGCGAGTGGCTCGCGGTGCGCGGCTACGACCCGCTCTACGGCGCGCGCCCGCTGCGCCGCCTCATGCAGACCGAGATCGACGACCGGCTCGCCCGCGCGATCCTCGCCGGCTCGGTGCACGACGGCGACACGGTGCGCGTCACCGTCGCCTCCGACGGCGACTCGCTCGTGCTCGCGAGCGACGCCGCAGCCGAGTAGGCGCCCCGCCCGGGCGTGCCCGCGGGCGGTGCGGCCGCCGCGCATGCGCCCCCACTGGGCATACCCGAGGTATGTGACCCTGGCGGCGACAACCGACCCTGCAGTGACGAGGTCATTTGTCGCCGCCAGGGTCACTTGTCGCTGCCCGGGTCACTTGTCGCTGCCCGGGTCACTTGTCGTGGCCGGGGGCGGTTCTCGTTCTGAGGGTCAGTTGTCGGAGCGCGGGATCGCCGGACGGGGGCGGCTGCTGCGCTCGCGGCGCCGCCCCGGCGTGCACCGCCCCTGGCGGGTCGGCGCCCCGATCCGTGCGGCGACGAGCCCCAGCGCGCACCGCGCCGCGACCGGTGGTTTCCCCGGGGGCGCGGGGCCGCATCCCGGCGGTAGAATCCGAGGTTCAGCCAGTTCCGGTGCGACGCGCAGCCGCACCCAGAGCAGAGGGGATGCAGATGCGGCTTGCCGAGGCGCTCGCGGACGTCGAGATCCGCGAGACGGCGCAGTTCGACGCCGACGCCGCGATCGCGTCGCTCACCATCGATTCGCGCGAGGCGGGGCCGGGCGCGCTGTTCGCCGCGGTGCCGGGCTTCCGCACCGACGGGGCCGCGTTCATCCCCGCCGCCGTCGCCGCCGGGGCCCGCGCGGTGCTCGCCGAGCGCATCCCCGACGAGCTGGCCCCGGGAGTCGCCTACTTCGCCGTCGACGACGTGCGCGCCGCCATCGCGCCGATCGCGCGCACGCTCAACGGGCATCCCGACGGCGAGCTCGCGATGCTCGGCGTGACGGGCACGAACGGCAAGACCACCGTCGCCTACCTCGTCGCCGAGGTGCTCCGCGGCATCGGCCGGCGGGTCGGCGTGATGGGCACCGTCGGCTTCGACATCGAGGGCGAGATCGTCGAGACCCCGCACACCACGCCCGAGGCGCCGCTGCTCCACTCGCTGCTGCGCCGCGGCGTCGACGCCGGGCTCGACACCGCGGTGCTCGAGGTGTCGTCGCACTCGCTCGAGCTGCACCGCGTCGACGGCATCCCGTTCGCCGTGACGATGTTCACGAACCTCACCGAGGACCACCTCGAGCTGCACGGCGACATGGAGCACTACTACGCCGCGAAGCGCCGCGTGTTCGAGCTCAACCCCGACTCGGTCGCGGTCATCGACGTCGACGGCCCGTGGGGCGCGCGCCTCGCCGACGAGCGCGCGGCGGCGGGCGGTCGCGTGCTGCGCTGCTCGGCCGATCCGGTGCGCACCGGCGCCGATGTGCGCGCCGAGCGCATCGCGATGTCGATCACCGGCACCGAGTTCGACCTCGTCGTCGGCGGCGAGCGGCGGCGCGTGCGGCTGCGCTGGCTCGGCGACTACAACGTCCGCAACGCGCTCGTCGCGGCGGGCGCCGCGCTCGCGCTCGGCGGCGAGCCGGATGCGGTGGTCGCGGGTCTCGAGGCGACGGCGCCGGTGACCGGCCGGCTCGAGCCGATCGCGAACGACGAGGACCTCGCGATCGTCATCGACTACGCGCACACCACGGATGCGCTCGCCTCGTGCCTGCGGGCGGTGCGGGCGCTCAGCGACCGGCCGATCACGCTCGTGCACGGCGTGCTCGGCGACCGGGTGCCGGAGCTGCGGCGCGAGATGGGCGTGATCGCGGGGCGCGGTGCCGACCACGTGATCTTCACCGAGGACGACCTCAAGGTCTCGACGCTCGACGAGGTGCGCGCCGACGTCGAGCGCGGGCTCGCGGCCGCGGACCGGGCGACGTGGGAGTTCATCGAGAACCGCTGGGATGCGATCGGCGCGGGCGTGGAGCGCGCGCGCCGCGGCCACGTCGTGGTGATCGCCGGCAAGGGGCACGAGCGGCAGCTCATCCTGCCGGGCGGTGGGGGGACGATCCGCCTCGACGAGCACGAGGCGGTCGCCGAAGCGCTCGCCGGGCGCGACCCGCGCGCGCTCGACCCGCGCGGCTGAGCCACGGGACTGAGCCGCGGGGCTGACCAGCGCGGCTGGCCAGCGGGACCGGCGGCGGAGGCGGGCGCCGCCGCTACAGCAGCACGAAGTAGAGGGCGGCGAGCGCGATCGGCGTGACGATCGCGATGTTCAGCAGCCGCACCTTCGCCGGCCGCGACTTCGCGAGGCGCAGCGCGACGGCGATGAGGGTGCCGGTGATCACCGGCGTGAACAGCACGAGGAACGACGGCAAGAGCCCCGGGAACGCCGCCGTGCACTCGGCCTCGGTCTTGCAGCTCGCCATGATCGTCATGAGGCCGGTGAACATCGCGAACGTGCTCACGAAGCCGATCACGGCGGCGAAGATCGTGCGGATGAGCAGGCCGTCGAGCTCGGGGAGGCCGCTGATGCGGTGCGCGGCGCGGTCGTGCGCGAGCGCGGAGGCGTCGTCGGGCACGACGAAGTCGTCCGGCAGGGGAGCGAGGTCGTCGTCCCGATCCGCATCCCCGTTCTCGCCGGGGCCGAAGGGAGTCGACATGCCCCCCAGGGTACTCCCGCCTCCGCGAGGCGGCCCGGGCAGCGGCTCCGGATGCGCGCATCCCGGCCCCGGAGCGACGACCGGGCCCGACGCATCCGGCCCCTCGCTGAACCCCCGGTGAACAGCGGATCAACAACCCGTTCGGCCCGGCGGTTCGCCGTGACCGCACCGTTACGGTGCGGATTGTCACCCGATG
>JAAYAS010000264.1 GCA_012719255.1 Microbacteriaceae bacterium
CCGACCTGGTAGCCGCCCGGGCCGACGTCCCACGGCTCGGCGATGAGCTTCACCTGCGAGACGATCGGCTCCTGCTGCACGAGGTCGAAGAACGCCGACAGCTTGTCGACGTCGTGGAGCTCGCGCGCGAGGGTCGAGGCGAGGTCGAAGCGGAAGCCGTCGACGTGCATCTCGGTGACCCAGTAGCGCAGCGAGTCCATGATGAGCTGCAGCGAGTGCGGGTGCCGCATGTTCAGCGAGTTGCCGGTGCCGGTGTAGTCGGTGTAGTAGCGCTGGTCGGGCTCGAGCTTGTAGTAGGCGGGGTTGTCGAGGCCGCGCCAGCTCAGCGTCGGGCCGAGGTGGTTGCCCTCGGCGGTGTGGTTGTAGACCACGTCGAGGATGACCTCGATGTCGTTCGCGTGCAGGGTCTTCACCATGCTCTTGAACTCCTGCACCTGCTGGCCGGAGTCGCCGGTCGACGAGTAGTCGCCGTGCGGCGAGAAGAAGTTCAGCGTGTTGTAGCCCCAGTAGTTGCGCAGCCCCTGCTCGACGAGCACCGAGTCGTGCACGAACTCGTGCACCGGCATGAGCTCGATGGCGGTGACGCCGAGCCGCTTGAGGTGCTCGATGATCGCCGGGTGGGCGACGCCGGCGTAGGTGCCGCGCATGTGCTCGGGCACGTCGGGGTGCAGCTGCGTGAGGCCCTTCACGTGCGCCTCGTAGATGAACGAGTCGGCGTACGGCGTGCGCGGGTGGCGGTCGCCCGACCAGTCGAAGAACGGGTTGATGACGATGCCCTTCGGCATGTGCGTCGCCGAGTCGAGGTCGTTGCGCGACTCGGGGTCGCCGAAGTGGTAGCCGAACAGCGCCTCGTCCCAGTCGATGTTCCCCTCGATCGCCTTCGCGTAGGGGTCGAGCACGAGCTTGTTCGCGTTGTACCGCTCGCCGTTCGCGGGGTTGTAGGGGCCGTGGATGCGGTAGCCGTAGCGCTGGCCGGGCTGCACCTGCGGCAGGTAGCAGTGCCACACGAAGGCGTCCTGCTCGTAGAGCCGCACCCGGGTCTCCTCGCCGGCCTCGTCGAACAGGCACAGCTCGACCTTCTCGGCGCCGCCCGAGTACACCGCGAAGTTCGTGCCCGAGCCGTCGTAGGTCGCGCCGAGCGGGTAGGGGGTGCCCGGCCAGGTCTGCAACGGTGCGCCGTTGAGGGTGTCGGCCGGGGCCGGATCGATCGGATCCTCGGGGGTCGCCTGGGTCATTCCTCGCCTTTCGTCGATGTGCCACCTTATTCGGGCCGGATGAGGGATCGCCTGGACGGGGATCCGCCGACCGCGGCCCCGGGTCCGCGCGCCCGCCCGGCGCCTTCCCAGCCGCTCCGCACCGCGGCGGCCTACTGTTCGATGCCATGAGCGAGAAGACCACCGCCCCAGCGTCCGATGTCGAGGCCATGAAGCACTACGCCGAGCTGCAGGGAGTGCGGCTCGCCTACGGGGAGCCCGTCGAGCTCGGCGGCGAGCGGGTCGTGCCCGTCGCGTTCTGGGCCGGCGGCGCCGGCGGCGGCGAGGGCCACGACGAGTCGGGCGGCGGCGGCGAGGGCGCCGGCTACGGCGGCGTCGCGCTGCCGCTCGGCGTCTACGTCGGCGACGCCTACGGCGTGCGCTTCCGCCCCAACCTCATCGCGCTGCTCGCGGTGCTCACGCCGCTCTCGCTCGTCGCGGGCTGGGCGCTGCCGCGGCTCATCAAGGCGCTGAAGCGCTAGGCGGTTCCGGCCATCGCACTGCTGCTCATCGACGGCCGGTCTGGATCGGGCAAGACCTCGCTCGCCGAGGCGCTCGTCGCCCGCACCGGCGCGCCCCTCGTGCACGTCGAGCACTTCTACCCCGGCTGGCGGGGGCTCGCGGCCGGGGCGCGCTGGCTCGTCGACGAGGTGCTCGTGCCCTGGCGCCGGGGCAAGACGGTGCGGCTGCGCGAGTGGGACTGGCACCGCGACCGGTTCGAGCCGGGCGGCCTGCTGCCGCCCGGCGATGATCTCGTCGTCGAGGGATGCGGGGCGATCTCGCGCGATTCGGCGCCGCTCGCCGACCTCGCGGTGTGGCTCGACGGCGACGAACCGCTGCGCCGCCGCCGCGCCGCCGCCCGCGACGGCGGCGACGAGTGGTGGGACGGCTGGCGGGCGCAGGAGGACGCCTTCTACGCGGCCGAGGGATCGCGTCGCCTCGCCGACCTCGTGCTCGGCCCCGACGCCGGCGTCGACGAGCTGCTCGCGCTGCTCGAGCGGCGCGGCTGAACCGCGTGCCGGGGGCCGGGCTCAGCGCGGGGTCTGCGCCGTGTCGAACTCGACGACCCAGTTGAAGAACGCCGCGCCGCTCGCGGCGAGGACGACGAACAGGATGATCGTGAGCACGATGCTGATGAGGTACCAGATCAGCGAGGCCCGGGCGAAGTTCTGCTTCGACTCCGACGAGCTGCCGCCGAACGCGACGACGAGCAGGTAGATGAGGCCGACGAGCGGCAGCCCGAGCAGGAAGATCGTGAGCATCCAGCTGCCGACCGAGTCGGCGGGGTCGCGCTGCTGCGGCGCCGCGTACACGGGCGCCGCGTAGACGGGCGCCGACTGCACGGGCTGGGCGGGGGAGTAGTGGCCGTAGTTCGTCACGCTCCGCATCGTAGGGCGCGCGCTCGTCGCCCCGGTATCCGGCGGAGGGCGGAGCCGGGTCCTCCCCTGGGACGTGCCGGGGTCGACCCGTCAGGGCCGGCGCGCCGGACGCATCCCGTCGAGGTGCGCCGGCGGCGGCCTCGGGGCGGGGCTCCGATCGACCGGCCGCCTCGGGGCTCAGCCCCAGCCGAGCTCGTGGAGCCGGTCGTCGTCGATGCCGTAGTAGTGGGCG
>JAAYAS010000026.1 GCA_012719255.1 Microbacteriaceae bacterium
CGGTGCAGCTGCGCGAGCGCGTCGGCATCGGCCGGGGTCGGGATGCGGAGGGTCCAGTCGGCGGTCATGGGCACCGAGCGTAGTGGTCGCGGGCCGTGCGGTGGCGCGGCGCCGCAGCCGCCCGCCGCGAGCGCGGCGATGGCCCGCCGGTCGGGCTTGCCGCTCGCGAGCCGCGGCAGCTCGGGGATGCGCAGGCACCGCACCGGGCGCCCCGCGCGCCCCGCGGGCTCGGCGGCGCGGCGCAGCAGCTCGAGCTCGTCGCCGCCGTCGGCGGGCGCGGCGCCGGCGACGACGATCGCGACGGCCTGCCCCCACTCGGGATGCGGCACCGCGACGGCGACCGCCTGCTCGTACCCCGGCAGCCGCTGCACGAGCCGCTCGACGACGTCGAGATTCGCCTTCTCGCCGCCCGAGATGATCACGTGGTCGAGCCGGCCGGTGACCGACAGCCGCACGCGGCCGGCGTCGTCGGCGATGCTCCCCGCATCCGAGGTGCGGTACCAGCGCTCGCCGTCGAGCTCGACGAAGGCGCTCGCGTCGCGCTCGGGGTCGCCGAGGTAGCCGGAGGCGAGCTGCGGGCCGGCGAGCAGCAGCTCGCCCTCGTCGAGCCGCGCGCGCACGCCCGGCAGCGGCTCGCCGTCGTAGACGCAGCCGCCGCTCGTCTCGCTCGCGCCGTAGGTCGTGACGATCGGCCAGCCCCGCGCGCGGGCCGCGTCGAGCACCGGCCGCGGCGTCGCCTGGCCGCCGACGAGCACGCCGTCGAAGCGCCGCATCGCCGCGTCGACGCGCGCGGCGGTCGCATCCCCCGCCCGCGCCGCCTCGAGCAGCCGCTGCAGCTGCACCGGCACGAGCGACGCGTACCGCCGCTCCCCCTCGAGCCCCTCGGCGGCGTCGACGAGCGCCTCGGCGGTGAACCGCCCGCGCAGCTCGACCGGCCGGGTGCCGGCGACGAGCGAGCGCAGCAGCACCTGCGAGCCCGCGATGTAGTGCGCCGGCAGGCAGTGCAGCCACTGCCGCGTTGGGAAGCCGGCCGCCGCGTCGCCGCCGCCCGCGCCCGCGCCGCCGCCCCGCGCATCCAGCCACTCGTACGTCGCCGCCGCGCTCGCGTGCAGCGCCCGCGCCGTGAGCACCACCCGCTTCGGCGCGCCGGTCGACCCGCTCGTCTCGATGATCAGGCAGGCGTCGGCGTCGAAGCGCCCCGCCTCGCTCGCCCAGAGCGCCTCGAGCTCGGCGGCGTCGGCGCGCAGCTCGACGCCGAGCGCCGCGTCGCGCGGCAGCACGACCGGGCCGCCGGCCATCGCCTCCGCGAGCGCGCGCTGCACGGCGCCCGCATCGTCGGCGGCGACGATCCGCAGACCGCGGCTCACGCGCATCCCCGCTCAGAGCGGCTCAGAAGTGCCACGGGTAGGGCGACCAGTCGGGGTCGCGCTTCTGCAGGAACGCATCGCGCCCCTCGACCGCCTCGTCGGTGCCGTACGCGAGGCGCGTCGCCTCGCCCGCGAACACCTGCTGGCCCATGAGTCCGTCGTCGGTGAGGTTGAGCGCGAACTTCAGCATGCGGATGGCCGTGGGCGACTTCGTGAGGATCGTCTCGGCCATGCGCACCGCCTCCTGCTCGAGCTCGGCGTGCGGCACGACCCGGTTGATCGCGCCCATCTCGTAGGCGCGCTGCGCATCGTAGGTCTCGGCGAGGAAGAACGCCTCGCGGGCGAACTTCTGGCCGACCTGCTTCGCGAAGTACGCCGAGCCGTAGCCGGCGTCGAACGAGCCGACGTCGGCGTCGGTCTGCTTGAAGCGGGCGTGCTCGCGCGAGGCGATCGCGAGGTCGGTGACGACGTAGAGCGAGTGGCCGCCGCCGGCCGCCCACCCGTTCACGACCGAGATGACGACCTTCGGCATCGTGCGGATCAGCCGCTGCACCTCGAGGATGTGCAGCCGCCCCGAGCGGGCCGCGTCGATCGAGTCGGCGGTCTCGCCCTCGGCGTACTTGTAGCCGTCGCGGCCGCGGATGCGCTGGTCGCCGCCCGAGCAGAACGCGTGCCCGCCGTCCTTCGGGCTCGGACCGTTGCCGGTGAGCAGCACGACGCCGACGCGCGGGTTCATGCGGGCGTCGTCGAGGGCGCGGTAGAGCTCGTCGACCGTCTGCGGCCGGAACGCATTGCGCACCTCGGGCCGGTCGAAGGCGATGCGGGCGATGCGGCCGCTCGTGTCGAGGTGGTACGTGATGTCGTCGAACTCGAAGCCGGGGGCCGCGACCCACCGGTCGGCGTCGAACGTGTCGGAGACCTGCTGCGTCATGCCCTCCACCGTATCGCCCGGGGCCGGGCCGTTAGCGGATGCGGGCCGGGCCGATGCGGCGGCCGCTACCAGTCGATGGGCGCGTACGGCAGCTGCCCGCCGTTGAGCACGAGCTGCACGATCGTGTTGCCGACGAGCCAGGCCGGCGCCGCCCCGAAGATCAGTGCGAACACGAGCGCGAACACGCCCGTGACCCGTCCCGAGCGGTACACGATCGCGTAGAGCGCGAGCGTGATCGCGATGAAGCCGAGCAGGCCCGCGATGAGCAGCCACATCTGGATCTCGAACTGCCGGCCGAGCCCGAAGAAGTTGAACAGGTAGAGCACCACGATGGCGTCGGCGACCGCGGTGAGCGCGGCGACGAAGAACGCCCAGTGACCCGCGCGCCACCCGAGCGGGTTGAGCATCTGCTCGACCCACGGCGCCGGCACGGTCGTCGCGTGCCGGTACTCGGGGCGCGGAGCGGGGCGGCCGGAGCGCTGGCTGGTCGTGGTCATCGATTCAGTGTATTCCGCGAACCATGGCGCCGCGGCGTGCCCGCGCTCGGTGCGCGCGTCGGGCGGTCTGCGGCACGATGGAGGCATGGCCGCCCCGCTCCCCCTCCCCCCGCTCGACGAGCTGCTCGAGCGCGCCCGGGTCGTCGCGCTGCCGCTCGCCACGCGGTTCCGCGGCGTCGTCGAGCGCGAGGCGGTGCTCTTCGAGGGGTCGGCGGCGCACGCCGACGGCACCCCGGTGTGGAGCGAGTTCAGCCCGTTCGTCGAGTACCGGCCCGCCGAGGCCGCGGCCTGGCTCGCCGCCGCGATCGAGTACGGCTTCGACCCCGAGCTCGAGCGGCGCCTCGACGGCTCGGTCGAGGTGAACGCGACCGTGCCGGCGGTCGCCGCCGACGAGGTCGCCGGCGTGCTCGCCCGCTACGACGGCTGCCGGGTCGTGAAGGTGAAGGTCGCCGAGCGCGGCCAGTCGCTCGCCGACGACCTCGCGCGGCTCGAGGCGGTGCGGGATGCGCTGCCGGACGCCCGACTGCGCATCGACGCGAACGCGGGCTGGTCGTCGCCCGAGGCGGTGACGGCGCTGCGCGCGATCGCGGCGGCGGGCATCGAGCTCGAGTACGCGGAGCAGCCGGTCGCCGGCGTCGAGGGGCTCGCCGAGGTGCGCCGCGCCGTGCCGGGCGTGCGGATCGCCGCCGACGAGGCGGTGCGCAAGGCCGATGACCCGCTCGCGGTGGCGCGGGCCGGCGCCGCCGATCACGTGATCGTGAAGGCGCAGCCGCTCGGCGGCGTGCGGCGGGCGGCCGAGGTCGTCGCCGCCTCGGGGCTCACCGCGACGGTGTCGAGCGCCCTCGACACCTCGGTCGGCATCGTCATGGGCGCCCAGCTCGCCGCCCGCCTGCCCGAGCCCCGCTACGCCGCGGGACTCGCGACGGTCTCGCTCTTCGCGGCCGACGTGGTGCGCGAACCGCGCCGCCCGGTGGCCGGTCGCATCGCGCTCGCCCCCGCCGTGCCCGACGAGGCGCTGCTGCGCGAGCACGCCGCGCCCGCCGCCCGCCGCGACTGGTGGCTCGAGCGCATCCGGGACTGCTGGGAGCTCCTCGCGCGCTGAGGGGCCTGCCCGCCGCTGCAGCGGTTCCCTCGGATGGCCGCGCCCCAGGGGCCTTCTGCCGCGCCCCTGGATCGCAGCCCAGCGCGCCTCGCCCCCATTGGCTGCCCGAGGAGCGCACCGCCGCCCGTGCCCACGGAGCGCACTCGCTGCCCGTGCCCACGGAGCACGCCGCCGTCCGTGCCCACGACTCGCACCACCGTCCCTGCCCACGAAGCGCACTCGCTGCCCGCCAAGAGCGATCGTGAAACTGCATGCGTTCGCATGCCCTGACGCCGCAACGCACACCGATGCGTTCGCATCGGCCTGGGGAGGCCCGTCGCTCTCGACGGTCACCGACCCATGGGGATCCCCCTCCGGGCCGGCGGCCCGCCCCGCGCTCGGCCCCCGATCCGAGTCGGCCACTTCCCATCCATGGCCGGCCCATTCCCGTGCAAGGACGGGAAGGGACACCACGAGCAGCAGAAGGGACGACCCGAGCACTCGGACACCGCGAGCACCTGAAGCCCCCGGAAAACGCCGAACGGCGGGCCGAAGCCCGCCGTCCGCGCTGCGCTCACAGACCGCTGTACGCGTGCAGCCCCTTGAAGAACACGTTCACCACGCCGAAGTTGAACAGCACGGTGGCGAAGCCGACGATCGACAGCCAGGCCGAGGGCGAGCCGCGCCAGCCCTTGGTGGTGCGGGCGTGGAGGTAGCCGGCGTAGACCACCCAGATGATGAAGGTCCACACCTCCTTGGTGTCCCAGCCCCAGTAGCGGCCCCAGGCGCGCTCGGCCCAGACGGCGCCGGCGACGAGCGTGAAGGTCCAGAGGATGAAGCCGATGACGTTCATGCGGAACGACATGTCCTCGAGGCGCTCGCTCGAGGGCAGCATGCCGAGCGGGCCGCGCACCGACTCGCCGGCGCGCACGCGCGCCTCGCGGCGCTGCTGCAGCAGCTGCAGCACCGACAGCGCGCAGCCGAGGGCGAGGAAGCCGGTCGACACCGAGGCGACGAACACGTGGATGACGAGCCAGATCGACTGCAGCGCCGGCTGCAGCGGCACGACGCCGACGTAGAAGCCGATGGTGGCGATGCCGAGCGAGAGGGTCGCGAAGCCGGTGATGAAGGCGCCGAGGAAGCGGAGGTCCTGCCAGAGCTGCAGCAGCAGGAACACGAGCACGATGAGCAGCGTCGCGGTGAGCCAGAACTCGTACATGTTCGCCCACGGCACGCGCTCGGCGGCGACGCCGCGCAGCACGGTGGCGGCGAGGTGCAGCACCCAGCCGACGACGGTGACGGCCATCGCGATGGGCAGCAGCTTCGTCGACGAGCGGTCGCGCCAGCGGGTCTCGGTGGCGGCGGCCGACGAGACGCCGGCGCCCGAGCCGCCCTCCGCGGCGCGCGCGACCGAGATGCCGGCGCCCGCCGCATCCGCATCGGCCGCCTCGGCCGCGGGCGCTCCGGCGCCGACGAGCTCGCGCTCGCGCACGCGCGCGGTGGCGCCGAGCGCCGACGACTGCTGCGCGGCCTTCGCCTCGCGCGAGCCGCGGCCGGCGAAGTCGAGGGTGAAGAGGAGGAACGCCACCGAGTACACCGCGATGGCGATGTAGATGACGATGTTCGACCAGTTGGAGAGGGTTTCGGTCACCGTTGCTGCTTTCGTGACGCGCCGGCCTCCGGCGCGGGGTCGTTCTTCGAGGATACGAGTCGGGCGGTCTGCGTGTCGACCAGGTCGTTCACCGCGCGGGCGAGCTGCGGGTCCTCGCCGCGGGCGAGGCCGGCGTACTCGAGCAGCACGCCGCCGTCGGGCGCGGCCGACGCCTTCACCCACACGCGGCGGCGGGGCACGAGCAGCGAGAGCATGAGCCCGGCGATGACGAGCACCGTGAACACGGCGACGGGGATGCGGGTGTAGTCGCGGTGCACGTCGAACGAGGCGTAGCGCTTCACCTCGTCCTCGAGCGTGATGGTGCCGAGCCCGTTCGGCAGGTCGACGGTATCGCCGGGGCGCAGCTCGAGGGGCTTCACGTCGAGGTCGCGGCCGGCGATCTGCTCGAGACCGGTGGTGTCGAGGCGGAACACCGAGACCGGGATGCCGGTGTCGAGGCCGAGGTCGCCGGTGTAGACGTTGAGCGTGAGCATCGGGTTGTGGAGGTCCTGGTGCGCCGAGGTGTAGGCGCCGGTGTCGAGCTGCGCGGCGGTCGGGTAGAAGAAGCCCATGAGGCCGACCTGCTCGGCGAGCCCGTCGGGCACCTTGATGACGCCGGTCGAGGTGAGGAAGTTGTCCTGCGGGATGAAGATCACGTCGTCGCGGAACACCTCGCGGCCCTCGGGGTCGCGCACGACGACGGTGGGCGCGTAGCCGTTCGCGAGCAGGTAGACGTCGGTGCCCTCGACGCGCAGCGGCGAGTTCACCTGCACGGTGTCGGCGGCGGGCTCGCCGCCGGGCTGCCGCACGGTGACGTTCGCGGTGTAGTCGAGGGGGATGCCGATGGCGTTCGGGTTCTCGGTCTCGTAGGTGACGTCGAGCCGCTCGAGGGTGAGCGAGTAGGGCGGCAGCTGGTCGGGGGTGAAGAACCGCGAGGGGTTGAACGACGAGTAGCTGACGAGGCCGTTGACGAAGGTCTGGCCCTCGACGAGCACGCGCTGGCCGTGCCAGTTGAAGCCCGAGAGGATGCCGGCCGAGAGGATCACGCCGAGCATCGCGATGTGGAAGACGAGGTTGCCGGTCTCGCGGAGGTAGCCGCGCTCGGCCGACACCGACACGGCGGCGCGGTCGCCGCGGCCGGTCTCGTAGATCTCGGTGCGGTACTTGCGCTCGCGCAGGATGCCCCGGGCGGCGGCGACGAGCTCGCCCTCGCGCCCCTGCCAGCGCTCGTCGAGGCGGATGGTCGCGTAGGCGTCGAGCCGCGCGAGCCGCGCGGGGGTGCGGGGCGGTCGGGCGCGGAGCGCCGCGAGGTGGTGGGCGACGCGCGGCACGATGCAGCCGACGAGCGAGATGAACAGCAGCAGGTAGATCGCCGAGAACCACCACGACGAGAACACGTCGAACAGCTGCAGCGAGTCGAGCAGCGGCGCGAGGTCGGGGTGGTCGTTGTACCAGGTGACGACGCCGTTCGGGTCGCTGGTGCGCTGGGGCACGAGCGAGCCGGGCACCGAGGCGATGGCGAGCAGCAGCAGCAGGATGATCGCGGTGCGCATGCTCGTGAGCCACGACCACAGCCCCCGCCACGCGCGCAGCAGGGGGTTGAGGGTGGTGACCCGGCGCTCGGCGTCGCGGGGCTCGTAGCCCTCGGTGCCGGCGGAGAGGTGATCAGATGGGCGCGACATAACCGGGGAGGATTGCTCCGATGTAGGACACGAACCGCTGCCACACGCCGGTGACCATGAGCAGTCCGATGAGGACGAGGATGGCGCCGCCGATCAGGTTGATCGTGCGGATGCGCCGCTTCAGCCAGCCGAGCCAACGGGTGGCGGCGTTCCACCCGAGCGCGGCGATGACGAACGGCAGGCCGAGCCCGAGGCAGTACACGAACGCGAGGAGCGCGCCGCGGCCCGCGGAGGCCTCGGTGAACGAGAGCGCCTGGATGGCGACGAGGGTGGGGCCGAGGCAGGGCGCCCAGCCGAGGCCGAACACGAATCCGAGGATGGGGGCGCCGATGAGGCCGGTGGGCGCGGCGCGCAGCTGCAGGGTGCGCTGCAGCGGGCTGACGAGGCCGATGAAGATGAGGCCCATGAGGATGACGACGACGCCGAGGATGCGGGTGATCGGGTCCTGCCACTTGAGGAAGAGCACGCCGAGCTGGCCGAACAGAGCGCCGGAGAGCACGTAGACGATCGAGAAGCCGAGCACGAACAGCAGCGCCCCGAGCACGACCCGGCCGCCGTCGCGCCGGATCGGCGCCCGCACCGCCGTCGCCGAGGCCCCCGCGCCCGCCGAACCGCCCGAGGCGCCTGAGCTTGTCGAAGCGTCCGCCCCCGCGGCTCCCCGCGGGCCCGCCGCATCCCCCCGGCCGCGCCCCGCCGCATCCCCCGACGTCGCCCCGATCAGCCCGAGGTAGGCGGGCACGACCGGCAGCACGCACGGCGAGGCGAACGAGACGAGCCCGGCGAGCAGCGCGAGCGGCAGCGCGAGCAGCAGCTGGCCGCTCATGATCACCTCGCCGGGCGACGCGGCGAGCGCGGCCGACGCCGCGAGCGCCGGCGACGCGGCGAGGGCCGGTGCGGCGAGCGCGGATGCGGCGTCGAGGGCCGCGAGCGGACCGCTCACTCGGCCTGCTCGTCGAGCACCCGGTCGATCATCGCCCCGAGCACCGACGGATCGGCGACGCCGCGGATGACCGCGGCGACGCGGCCCTCGCGGTCGATGACGAGCGTCGACGGGATCGCCTGCGGCGGCACGTTGTCGCTGAACGCGAGGCGCACCTCGGCGTCGCCGACGTCGAGGATCGACGGGTAGGTGACCCCGAACTCCTCGTTGAACGAGTGCACCGTGGGCGCCTGGTCGTACACGTTGACGCCGACGAAGTGCACGCCGTCGTCCGCGTACTGCTGGTGCACGGCCTCGAGGTCGGCGGCCTCGGCGCGGCACGGCGGGCAGGCGGCGTACCAGAAGTTCATGACGACGAGGTCGCCCGCGAGCGCCTCGCTCGAGATCGTCCCGCCGTACTCGTCGACGCCGGAGTAGGCGACCGGCGCGCGGCGCTCGCCGGGGGCGAGCTCCTGCCACGAGCCGTCGCCGGCGACGTAGCCCTGGTCGGCGTCGGCGGCGTACTGCTCGGCGAAGCCCTCGTTCGCGCAGCCGGTGAGCGCGAGGGCGGCGACGGCCGCCGCTGCGGCGAGGCGCGCGCGGCGCATGCTGGCTCGGTGCCGGGTCACACTGCTCCCTGATCGATCGCGTCGGCGAGTTCGGATGCGGCCGGCTCGCGATAGTCGACCTCGGTGAGGCCGGTCGCCGGGTGGCGCTCGACGACGGTGACGCTCGACAGCGCGCATCGTCGGTTCGCGGGATTGTGCGGGAGCGGCTGGTTCGTGGCCGCGCGGTGCACCATCCAGATCGGCAGCTGATGGGAGACCACGATAACATCGGCGCCCCGCGCGGCCTCGGCGTGCTCGTCGATGGCGGCGCGCATCCGGCCGACGATGTCGGCGAACGGCTCGCCCCAGCTCGGCAGCGAGGGCCGGCGCAGCAGCGGCCAGTTGCGGGGGTCGCGCAGCGCCCGGCGCATGACGGTGCCCTCGAAGCGGTTCCATGGCTCGATGACCCGCTCGTCGAAGATCGGCTCGAGCCCGAGCGCGGCGGCGACGGGGGCGGCCGACTCGCGGGTGCGCTGCAGCGGCGAGACGACGAGGCGGGCGCCGGCGAGGTCGGCGTCGGCGAGGTGGGCGGCGATGTCGGCGGCGGCGAGCGCCGCCATCCGGTGCCCGCGCTCGCTGAGCCCGAAGCTCGGCAGACGCCCGTAGAGCACGCCGTCGGGGTTGCGCACCTCGCCGTGGCGGATGAGGTGGATTCGGGATGCGAGCATGCGCCCCATCCTACGGAGCCGCCCCGCGCCCGCCCCTCGTCCATTCGACCGGTACTCGCACCTGCAACTCCCGGTCTGATCGCGGGGTCGCTGAGGCGCGCGCATCTTAGCGGGTCTACAATCGATCTGGTGCCCCACAAGGGCGCCACCGCATTCTGCGTTGATTCCGACACACACGATGGGAAGTGGAGCGCGCATGACTCTGCCGCTGACCTCCGAGCACGACGTCGACCCCCGCGACCCCTGGCGGGGCTTCGCCACCGGCAGCTGGACCGAGCGGATCGACGTCCGCGACTTCATCGTCCGCAACTACACCCCGTACACGGGCGGCGCCGACTTCCTCGCCGGCCCCACCGAGAAGACGCTGAAGGTGTGGGACACCCTCGAGCGCGACTACCTCTCGGTCGAGCGCGAGCGCCGCGTGTACGACGTCGACACGACCACGCCCGCCGACATCGACGCCTTCCCGGCCGGTTACATCTGCCCCGAGGACGACGTCATCGTCGGCCTGCAGACCGACGTGCCGCTGAAGCGCGCGATGATGCCCGCCGGCGGCTGGCGCATGGTGCGCACCGCGATCAAGGAGGCCGGCAAGGAGCCCGACCCCTTCATCGAGAAGGTCTTCACCAAGTGGCGCAAGACCCACAACGACGCGGTCTTCGACATCTACACGCCGCGGGTGCGCGCGGCCCGCTCGTCGCACATCATCACCGGCCTGCCGGATGCGTACGGCCGCGGCCGCATCATCGGCGACTACCGCCGCGTGGCGCTCTACGGCGTCGACGCGCTCATCGCCGACAAGCAGCGCGCGAAGGACGCGGTCGCCGAGCAGGGCTTCAGCGAGCACTGGGCGCGCTACCGCGAGGAGCACTCCGAGCAGATCAAGGCGCTGCAGAAGCTGCTGAAGCTCGGCGAGATCTACGGCCTCGAGCTCGGCCGCCCCGCCGCGAACGCGCACGAGGCGGTGCAGTGGACCTACATGGCCTACCTCGCCGCGGTGAAGAGCCAGGACGGCGCGGCGATGTCGATCGGCCGCCTCTCGGCGTTCCTCGACATCTACTTCGAGCGCGATCTCGCCGACGGCGCGATCACCGAGTCGGAGGCGCAGGAGATGATCGACGCGCTCGTCATCAAGCTCCGCATCGTGCGCTTCCTGCGCACCATCGACTACGACCAGATCTTCTCGGGCGACCCGTACTGGGCGACCTGGTCCGACGCCGGCTTCGGCGAGGACGGCCGCACGCTCGTCACGAAGACCTCGTTCCGCCTGCTGCAGACGCTGATGAACCTCGGCCCGGCCCCCGAGCCGAACATCACGATCTTCTGGGACCCGTCGCTCCCCGACGGCTACAAGGAGTTCTGCTCGAAGGTGTCGATCGAGACGTCGTCGCTGCAGTACGAGTCCGACCAGCAGATCCGCGAGCGCTGGGGCGACGACGCGGCGATCGCCTGCTGCGTGTCGCCGATGCGCGTCGGCCGCCAGATGCAGTTCTTCGGCGCCCGCGTCAACGCCGCGAAGGCGCTGCTCTACGCGATCAACGGCGGCCGCGACGAGATGAGCGGCAAGCAGGTCGTCGACGGCCACGAGCCCGTGCAGGGCGACGGCCCGCTCGACTTCGACGACGTGTGGCAGCGCTACGAGCTCATGCTCGACTGGGTGATCGGCACCTACGTCGAGGCGCTGAACATCATCCACTACTGCCACGACCGCTACGCCTACGAGGCGATCGAGATGGCGCTGCACGACAGCGAGATCGTCCGCACCATGGGCTGCGGCATCGCCGGGCTGTCGATCGTCGCCGACTCGCTGGCGGCGATCAAGTACGCGAAGGTCGTGCCGGTGCGCGACGAGACCGGCCTGGTCGTCGACTACCTCACCGAGGGCGAGTTCCCGGTCTACGGCAACGACGACGACCGCGCCGACGACATCGCGGCGACGATCGTGCACACGATCATGGAGAAGATCAAGGAGGTGCCGATGTACCGGGATGCGATCCCGACGCAGTCGGTGCTCACGATCACCTCGAACGTCGTGTACGGCAAGAACACCGGCGCCTTCCCCTCGGGCCACGAGAAGGGCACGCCGTTCGCGCCGGGCGCGAACCCGCAGAACGGCATGGACACGCACGGCATGGTCGCGTCGATGCTCAGCGTCGGCAAGCTCGACTACAACGACGCGCTCGACGGCATCTCGCTCACCAACACCATCACCCCGCAGGGGCTCGGCCGCACCCACGAGGAGCGCGTCCGGAACCTGGTCGGCATCCTCGACGCCGGCTTCATCATGGACGACGCCTGCCTCGCGCAGGAGCAGTAAAGGAGCAGTGGACATGACCGCCAAGACCTTCGACGAACGACTCGCCTCGATGAAGGCGAACCGCGCCGAGAACAACATGGAGGCCGGTCTCTTCCACGCGAACATCAACGTGCTCAACAAGAGCACGCTCGAGGACGCGATGGCGAACCCCGACAAGTACCCGAACCTCACCGTGCGCGTGTCGGGCTACGCCGTGAACTTCGTGAAGCTCACGCCCGAGCAGCAGCGCGACGTGCTCCGGCGCACCTTCCACCAGAACGCGTAGGGGCCGAGTGCCGGCCCTCAACCTCACCGAGCTCCCCCGCGGGCCGCGCCGCACCGGCGCCGGCACCGCGGGGCTCGAGGACGCCGATCTGCTCATCGGCCACCGCCACGCCGCCATCCGCGCCGGGGCGCTCGCGACCGTGCACTCGTGGGAGCTCGTCACCGCGGTCGACGGCCCGGGCACCCGGCTCACGATCTTCTTCTCGGGCTGCCCGCTGCGCTGCCTCTACTGCCACAACCCCGACACCCAGCGCGCCCGCGACGGCC
>JAAYAS010000265.1 GCA_012719255.1 Microbacteriaceae bacterium
CCTCGCTCCAGGCGATCTACGTCCCGGCTGACGACTACACCGACCCGGCTCCGGCGACCACCTTCGCGCACCTCGACGCGACCACCGAGCTCTCGCGCGCGATCGCCTCGCGCGGTCTCTACCCCGCGGTCGACCCGCTCGCCTCGACGAGCCGCATCCTCGACCCGCAGTTCGTGGGCGAGGACCACTACCGCGTGGCGACGACCGTGAAGCAGATCCTGCAGAAGAACAAGGAGCTGCAGGAGATCATCGCGATCCTCGGTGTCGACGAGCTGTCGGAGGAGGACAAGATCACGGTGAACCGTGCTCGCCGCATCCAGCAGTACCTCTCGCAGAACACCTACACCGCGCTCCAGTTCACCGGCGTCGAGGGCTCGACGGTCCCGGTGAAGGAGACGGTCGAGGCGTTCGACGCGATCACCAAGGGCGAGTTCGACCACATCCCCGAGCAGTGCTTCTTCAACGTCGGCCCGATCGACGACGTCCTCGAGGCGTACGCGAAGCTGCAGAAGGAGCTGGGCTAGTCCATGGCCGACGCTACGAACCGACCCGTGCTCCGCGTCAACGTGGTCTCGGCGACGTCGCAGGTGTGGGAGGGCGAGGCCGTGCAGGTCGTCGCCCGCACCACCGAGGGTGAGATCGGCATCCTGCCGGGTCACACCCCGGTGCTCGCATCGCTCGCCGTCGGCGAGGTCCGCGTGAAGACCGTCGAGGGCAAGCAGGTCACCGCGCACGCGGAGGACGGCTTCCTCTCGGTCGCCAACGACCTCGTCACGGTGCTCGCCGGCGAGGCCACCCTCTCGGAGTGAACGACTCGCTCCTCGTGCTGCTGCCGCCGTCCGAAACCAAATCGGACGGCGGCAGTCGCCCGTTTCCGGGGGATGCGCGCTGGCCCGAGCTCGACCCGGTGCGCGCCGAGGTGCGCGCCGATCTCGTCGCCCTCGCCGAGGGCGACCCGGATGCGGCGGCGAAGGCCCTGCGCATCTCGCCGAAGCTCGCCGGAGTCGAGCTCGAGCGCAACCGCCGGCTCGGCTCGGCGCCGCTGAAGCCGGCCGCCGAGCGCTACACCGGCGTGCTCTTCGACGCGCTCGACGCCGCCACGCTCGCGCCGGCCGCCCGCGCGTGGCTCGACGGCCACGTCGCGATCCACTCGGCGCTGCACGGGCTCGTCGGCGCGGGGGAGCCGATCGAGGCCTACCGCTGCTCGCACGACTCGCGCCTCGGCGGCGCGACCCTGAAGCGCCGCTGGAGCGCGCCGATCGCCGCCGCGCTCGACGCCCACCGCGGCCCGGTGCTCGACCTGCGCTCGAAGGCGTACCTCGCCCTCGGGCCGCTCCCGCCCGGCCCCGAGCGCGCCTGGGGCGATGTCGTCGAGCGGCTGCCCGACGGCTCGACCCGATCGCTGAACCACTTCAACAAGCGGGCGAAGGGGCAGCTCGTGCGGCGCCTCGCCGAGCGCTGCGCCGACGGCGCCCGGCCGGCCTCGCTCGCGGAGGTCGGCGCGCTCGTCGCCGACGGCTTCGAGTTCGACGAGGTCGGCGACGGCGTCATGCGCATCGTCGCGCTCGGGGCTTGAATCGGTCGGCAGGCGGATGCGGAGCCGCATCCGGCGGTGAACGTCATCCGCCGGGATGATGAACCGGGGCGCGATGAGCGGCCCGGCGGCGGAACCGGGTTCTAGACTGGGGCAGTCATCCGTCCGCCGATCGAAAAGGAATGGACATGTCGAACTCCGACGTCGACGCCGTACTCGGCCTGAGCATGAGCATGATGATCTTCAGCATCGTCTTCTCGCTCGCCATCTGGGCCATCTCCAGCTTCTTCCTCATGAAGGTCTTCGAGAAGATGAAGATCGAGGGCTGGAAGGCCTGGGTGCCCGTCTACAACATGTGGGTCTTCCTCGAAGCGGGCGGCTACGCCGGTTGGCTCTCGCTGCTCTCGCTCGCCTCGATCATCCCGTTCATCGGCTGGATCGGCGCGGTCGTCGCCTACGTGTTCATGATCCTCGCCGCGTACCGCATCGGCATCGGCTTCAACAAGAGCGGCGCCTGGGTGGCGCTGTTCATCTTCCTGCCGATCGTCTGGTACGGCATCATCGCCTTCGACAGCTCGAAGTGGCGGGGCCTCCCCGACGGCAACGTGCCCGGCCCCTCGGCGAAGGGCGCCGCGATCGGCGTCACCCCGTACTCGTCGACCGGTGCGCCGATGCAGCAGCAGGGCTACGGCCAGCAGGGCTACGGCCAGCAGGCGGGTTACGGCCAGCAGCAGCAGGGCTACGGCCAGGCCGCCGGCTACGGCCAGCAGGCGCAGGGCTACGGCCAGCAGGCGCAGGGCTACGGCCAGGCGCAGCAGCAGGGCTACGGTCAGCAGGCGCAGGGCTACGGCCAGCAGGCCCAGCCCGGCTACGGCCAGGACGCCTCGCAGCAGGCCGCCGGCGGCTACCAGGGCTACGGCCAGCAGCCGCAGGGGCAGGGCTACGGCCAGGACTCGGCGCAGCAGGCGTCGTCGGCCGGCGGCTACCAGGGCTACGGCCAGAGCGAGGCCGGCGCCTCGTCGGAGGGCCAGGCGGAGGCGCAGACCGAGCAGGGCTACCAGGGGTACCAGGGCTACAGCGCCTCGGGCCAGTCGCCCTACGGCGAGCAGCCGCAGCAGGGCTACCAGGGCTACCAGAGCTACGGCCAGGGCGAGGGCGACTCGTCGGGCGAGGGCCGCCCGCCGCAGCAGTAGCGCGCGGCGGACCGCCGTCCACAGGACGCGGATCCGGCATCGCTCCACAATCCGGGGGTCGGGAACGGCAGTGCGCCGATCCCGACCCCTAGCTTGTGCGGCATGCGATCACCACGCCGACTCCGAACCGCCGCCGATCTCCTCACCGCCGTCCCCGGCATCCTCGGGTACGAACCCGCCGAATCGCTCGTCGTGCTGCCGCTCGCCGGCCGGTACGGGGGCGCCGTCCTCCGCTTCGACCTGCCGCCCGCCGAGCTGCACGACGACTTCGCCGCCGGCGTGGTCGAGCACCTGCTGCGCTTCGACGACTGCGACCGCATCGCGGTCGCCGCCTTCACCGACGCGCCGCTCGGCCTCGACGAGCCGCCGCACCGCCCGCTCGTCGACGCGATCGCCGCGCTCGCCGCGGACGAGGGCATCGAGATCGCCTGCGCCGCGCTCCGCGGCGGCGACGGCTGGTGCGAGTTCCGCGGCGCCGAGGCCGGCACCCTCGACGAGCTCGACGCGCAGCGGCCGCCGGTCGCCGCCTCGGTCGAGGAGGTCGGCGACATCGACCCCGCCGCCGACGCCGAGCGGGAGCGCTTCGCCGCCGAGCTCGCGGCGCGATCGGCCAGGCCCCTCGGCGTCGCCGCCTTCGCGGCCGCGCTCCACGGGCTGCTCGACGACCGCGCCGCGGCGGACGCCGATGACGCGCTCGCCCGCGGCTGGCGCGCCGAGCTCGTCGCCGGTCTGGGCACGCCCCTCCACCTCGAGTTCGCGCTCGCCGACGCCGCCTTCGGCGAGCGCGCCGGCCTCGAGCACGCGACGCTCTGGCAGCACCTCGAGCGCGAGCTCCGCGGCGGTCAGCACGGCAGGCTCGCGCCCGGCGGGCTCGTCACCGACCGCGCGAACCACGACCCGGTCGACCTCGAGCGCTCGGCCGCCGCGATCGGCCTGCTCCGCCGACTCGTCGCGCTCGCGCCGGAGCCGTTCCGCCCCGACCTCTACGCGGCGCTCGGCTGGCTCGAATGGGTGCGGGGCGGGGCGACGCTCGCGACCCGCTACGCGCGCGAGTGCCTGGAGCGCGAGCCCGACCACCCGCTCGCGGCCGAGGTCGAGCTGCTCTGCGCGTTCGCCGTCGTGCCGGCCTGGATCGGCATGACCGGCGTCGGCGGCGGGCTCGGCGAGCACGACTTCGAGCGGCTGCTCGGCACCGGGCCCGACCTCGAATGAGCGCGGTCGACCGGCTCGGCCCTGCCACCGGCGCGCCGAGCGCGGATCCGACGGCCGAGACGCCCGCCGACCTCGTCGAGCCGCCGGTGCGGCTCCCGGTCGCACCGGCGCCGCCGGCGAACGGCGGCTTCCCGGTCATCGCGGTGCTCGCGCCGGTCGCCATCGGGCTCGCGCTGTTCGCGATCATCGGCGCGCCGTTCCTGCTGCTGCTCGCCGTCTTCGGGCCGGTCATCGCGATCGCCCACGTCGTCGACCGGCGCGTCGGCGGGCGACGACGGCACCGGCGCGCGCTCGCCGAGTTCGCGACGGCGCTCGAGGGCGCGCAGCAGGAGATCGCGGCGGCGCACGCGCGGCTGCGCCGCCGACGCCGTGCCGCGCATCCCCTCGCCCGCGATCTCGTCGCCGGCGCGAGCCGCACCGAGCCCGGCATCGTGCTCGGCCTCACCGCCGTGCCGAGCGGTCTGCGCGTCGAGGGCGGTGGCGCCGATGCCGCCCTCGACGCGCTGCGGCGCGAGGCGGCGCGCCTCGATTCGGCCCCGCACGCGCTCGAGGCGGGCCGGGTGCGGGTGCTCGGGCCCCGCACCGTCGTCGCCGGCGCGGTGCGCGCGCTCGTCGTGCAGCTCACCGCCGACGACCCCGCCGCGCCCCTCGACCTGCGCGGGGAGGTCGGCGGCCTCATCGCCGCCGAGCTCGCGGCCTGCGGCGTCGACCCCGTCGGCGCCGAGGAGGAGTGCGCGCGGTGGATCGACACCGACGAGGGCGCCGAGGCGGCGGATGCGGTGCTGCGACTGCGCGCCGACGGCGGCGGCGAGTGCGCGGCGTCCGACGGCCGGGCGGTGCGGCTGCGCGTCGACGGGCTCGGCGCCGGCGAGCTGCGGCGGTGGGCGCCGACGATCGCCGCGGCACGGCGCGCCCGGACCGAGCGCGTCCGGCGGCTGCCCGAGCGCTGCGAGCTCGACGACCTCCCCGCGGCCGATGACGACGCCGCACGCACGGGCCTGCCCGCGGTGCTCGGCGTCGCCGACGACGGCCCGCTCGCCGTCGACCTCGTCGCCGACGGACCGCACGCGGTCATCGGCGGCACGACCGGCAGCGGCAAGAGCGAGCTGCTCGTCGCCTGGGCGACCTCGATCGCCCGTGCACGCACGAGCGATGAGTGCCTGCTGCTCTGCCTCGACTTCAAGGGCGGCGCGACCTTCGACGCGCTCGCCGAGCTGCCGCACTGCGTCGGCATCGTCACCGATCTCGACGACGGCGAGGCCCGCCGGGTGCTCGCGGGCCTGCGGGCCGAGGTGCGGCGCCGCGAGCGGCGCCTGCGCGAGCTCGGCATCCGCGATCTCGCCGAGGCGCCGGGCGCCGAGCCCCGGCTCGTCGTGCTCGTCGACGAGTTCCAGGCGCTGGTGCAGGAGCATCCCGAGCTCACCGAGATCTTCGCCGACCTCGCCGCCCGCGGCCGCAGTCTCGGCGTGCACCTCGTGCTCTGCACCCAGCGGCCCACGGGGGTGTTCCGCGAGTCGCTGCTCGCGAACTGCAGCATCCGCATCAGCCTGCGCGTCGAGCAGGCGAGCGATTCGCGCACGCTGCTCGGCGTCGACGACGCCGCCCGGCTGCCCGTCGACCGCCGCGGACGCGCGCTCGTGCGGCTCGGCGGAGCGCCCCGCGCGGCGCAGATCGCGCTCGCCGGCGC
>JAAYAS010000266.1 GCA_012719255.1 Microbacteriaceae bacterium
CACCGGCGCGTCGTTGACGCCGTCGCCGATCATCACCACCGGCCCCGGCATCTCGCCGACGAGCCGGACCTTGTCGTTCGGCAGCAGCTCGGCGTGCACCTCGTCGATGCCCGCCTGCTCGGCGAGCGCGCCCGCGGTGCGGCGGTTGTCGCCGGTGAGCATCGCCACCCGTTCGATGCCGTCGCGGCGCAGCGCCGCCACCGTCGCGGCCGCGTTGTCGCGCAGCCGGTCGGCGAGCAGCAGCGTGCCCGCGAAGCGGCCGTCGATCGCGACCGCCACCGAGGTCTGCCCCGGTGCGAGCTCGACCGGCTCGGCGGCGGGGTCGACCTCGCGCACGAACGCGAGCTTGCCGACCACCACGCGGCGGTCGGCGATCGTCGCGCGCACGCCGTTCGTCGCGATCTCCTCGGCGTCGACGCCCGGCTCGAGGCGCAGGCCCCGCGCCTCGGCGGCGTCGATGACGCCGCGGGCGAGCACGTGCGACGAGTACTGCTCGGCCGAGGCGGCGAGCCGCAGCAGCTCGTCCTCCGGGGTGCCGTTCGCCGGCAGCACCGCGACGAGCTCGGGCTCGCCGTAGGTGAGCGTGCCGGTCTTGTCGAGCGCCACCGATCGCGCCCGCGAGAGCGTCTCGAGCGTCGCCCCGCCCTTCACGATCACGCCGCTGCGCGCCGAGGCGCTCATGCCGCCCATGAACGCGACCGGCGCCGCGATGAGCAGCGGGCAGGGCGTCGCGAGTACGAGCACCTCGGCGAACCGCACCGGGTCGCCCGACAGCCACCAGGCGATGCCGGCGATCGCGAGCGACACGATCGTGAACGGCACCGCGAAGCGGTCGGCGATGCGCACCGTCGGCGCCTTCTGCGCCTCGGCGTCGCGCACGAGCGCGATGATCTGCTGGTACTGCGAGCCGGCGGCGTCGGCGCGGGCGCGGATGCGCACCGCCCGCTCGCCGTTCACCGAGCCCGACAGCACCGTCGCGCCGCGCTCGTGGGTCACCGGCAGGCTCTCGCCGGTGAGCGACGACTCGTCGAACTCGGCCTCGGCGTCGAGCAGCTCGCCGTCGACCGGCACCACCTCGGCGGGCTTCACGAGCAGCAGATCGCCCGGCCGCACCTCGTCGACGGGCAGGTCGGCGACCGCCGCATCCGGCGCCTCCGACTCGAGCCGGTGGGCGATCTGCGGGGCGCGGCGCAGCAGCGCGTCGAGGTCGGCGCGGGCGCGGGCGGCGGCCATGTCCTCGAGCGCCTCGCCGCCCGAGAGCATGAGCACGATGATCAGTGCCGCCACGTACTCGCCGACGGCGATCGAGGCGCCCATCGCGACGACCGCGAGGATGTCGAGGCCGAAGTGGCCGCGGAGGATGTCGCGCACCATGTCGACCGCGGTGAGCAGGATCACGAACGCCACGTAGATCGTGGCGATCCACTGGGCGACCGTCGACTGGCCCGCGGCGAGCAGCGCGAGCACCGCCGCGAGCAGCACGAGCGTGCTGACGACGAGCGGATAGCGCCTGATGAACCCGGTGACCTTCTCCATGCCCCCATCGTCTCTCGCCGATGGTCCCGCCGCCAGCGAGGTGAGGCTGTCCTCATCAGGGGATTCCGCGCATCCGCGGGCGCGCGCGTACGCTGTTCGCATGACCCACGCCGACGAGCTGCTCGAGCACAACCGCGACTACGTCCGCGACTACCCCGGCCCGAAGCCGCTGCGCCCCGCGAAGCGCATCGCCGTGGTCGCCTGCATGGACTCGCGGCTGCAGATCTTCCCGCTGCTCGGCCTCGAGCTCGGCGACGCGCACATCATCCGCAACGCCGGCGGCGTGATCACCGACGACATGATCCGTTCGCTCACCATCTCGCAGCGGATGCTCGGCACCCGCGAGATCATCCTCATCCACCACACGAACTGCGGCCTGTCGACGTTCACCGAGGACGAGTTCGACGACAAGCTCATGACCGAGACCGGCGCCCGCGCCCACTGGAAGGCCGAGTCGTTCAAGGACGTCGACGCCTCGGTGCGCGAGTCGATGCGCCGCATCACCCAGTCGCCGTTCATCGAGCACAAGGACGCGGTGCGCGGCTTCGTCGCCGACGTCGAGACCGGCGAGCTGCGCGAGGTGCTCCCGGCATGACCGGCTGGCGCCGCGTCGTCACCCCCTTCGGGCCGATCGGCCTCGAGGCGACCGCGGCCGGGCTGCGGCAGGTCTGGCTGCCGCCGACCATCCCGCCCGACTTCGCCACGATGCCGGGCGGGCCCGCCGACGAGGCGGTGCTCGACGACGCCGAGCGGCAGCTGCGCGAGTACGCCGACGGCGAGCGGCGCGAGTTCGACGTGCCTCTCGACTGGTCGCTCGCGCCCGGCGGGTTCACCGGCGAGGCGCTGCGGGCGCTCGCGGCGATCGGCTACGGCGAGGTCGAGTCGTACGGCGAGATCGCCGCGCGGCTCGGGCGCCCCGGCGCGGCGCGCGCCGTCGGCACCGCCTGCGCGCGCAATCCGCTCGCACTCGTCGTGCCCTGCCACCGCGTCGTGCGGGCGAACGGCATGGGCCTCTACGGCGGCGGCGAGGCGATGAAGCGGGCGCTGCTCGCCCACGAGTTCGCGACGAGCGGGCTCGACGCGCCCCCGTGGTGGCGCGGGGCGCGATCAGGCGGCGCATCGTAGTCTTCGCACCATGAGGTGCGAACCGTGAGCCGCCGCGCCCGACGCGACCGGGCGGCGATCGTGCGCGCCCGCCGCCGCGAGCTGCTCGCCGATGCGCGGCTCACCTTCGCCGAGCCCGAGCGGATCGCCGAGTGGGAGGCGCGCTGGCTCGACCACCGCGCCCGCTGGCAGGAGTGGTTCGAGCGGTTCCCGCCCGAGCTCGTCTGGAAGGTGCGCGGCCGGCGCCGCCGCGACCGCGCGCATCCGCCCCGCTCGGTGCCGCTGTTCACGACGCCGCCGTGGTGGCGGCGGGTGCCGTCGGCGCTGCGGTTCGCGGTGGCGATCTTCGCCGACACGTTCGTGTGGGACTACCTGCAGCTGCGCTCGCTGCGGCCCCGGGACGTGCCGGTGCGGTTCACGCCGGACGCGCCCGAGGCGGCCGGGTCGGGGCCGGGCCGGCAGGGCGCGCTCGCGCTGCCGACGGTGGTGCTCATCCCGGGGTTCCTCACGAACTGGCAGTTCATGATGCCGATCGCCGAGACGCTCGCCCGGCTCGGCGTGCGGGTGCGGGTGCTGCCGCAGCTCGACCGGATGCTCCGCTCGACCGGCGAGCTCGCCGAGCTCGTGCTCGACGACCTGCGCGAGCACGCCGACGAGGGGCCGGTGGTGCTCGTCACCCACTCGAAGGGCGGGCTCGTCGCGAAGCGCGTGCTGCTCGCCGACCCCGAGGGCGAGCTCGCGCTCGGCGCGGTGGCGATCTCGGCGCCGTTCGACGGGGCGCGCGCGGCCCGCCTCGTGCACGGCGATCTGCCGGTGCCGTACGTGCGCGAGGTGGTGATGCTGCGGCCCGGCACCCCCGAGATGCTCGGGCTCGCGCGCGAGACCGGCGCGAACTCGCGCATCACCACGATCTCGCCGATCGTCGACGAGATCGTCGGCGCCGGCGGCGCGCTGCCCGGCGCCCGCAACATCGCCGTGAGCTCGATCGGCCACAACCTGCTGCTCGCCGACGCCCGCGTGCACCGCATCATCGTGCGAGAGGTGCGGCGGATCGCGGCGGCGGATGCGGCGAACGATCGGGCGGCCGAGGCGCGGGCGGCGGGGGCTTCCGAGGCGCCGCGGCCCGATCGGGGTTGAGTGCCCGCCACGCCTCCCAGAGCCGCTTGAGGTCGTGCGCGGCCTCGGCCTGCAGCGACACGCCCCGCTCGCCGGTGCGCCGCACCGTGCCGCGGATGACGAGCAGCGGCGTGCCGAACAGCGCCTCGCCGGTCGCCTGCTGCGCCTCGTCGAAGAACGCGGCGTCGGCGCAGCCGGTGCCGTCGTCGATGCTGATGAACACGACCCGCTTGCCGCTGCGCATCGGCGGGGTCTGGGTCGCGACCCGCACGCCCGCGACCACGACCTCGGCGCCGCCGCGCATCGTCGCGAGCTCGCCCGCGGGGGTGGCGCCGAGCTCGTCGAGCAGCGGCCGGTAGCCGTCGACGACGTGCTCCGACAGGTCGAGCGCGAGCACGTCGAGCTCGGCCTGCACCCGCTCGCGGGCGTCGAGGTCGGGCGCGCCGCCCTCCTCGACCGGCACGTGCGCGACCGGCTCGTGCCCCGAGCCGTCGAGCGCGAGCGGCAGCTCGAGCTGATCGGGCGCGGCCGGCCGCCGCTTCGCCCGCGGCCGCGCGCGGATCGCGGTGACGAGCTCGCCGCGGGTGGGGCGCGAGGGCTCGAGCCCGTCGAGCGCGCCGATGAGCGCGAGCCGCTCGGCGAGCGGCCGCGAGGGCCGGGCGCGGGCGAGGAAGTCGCCGAGCGAGTCGTAGGGCCGCTCGGCGACGATGCGCGCGAGCTCGGCGTCGGCGATGCCGCGCACATCGGCGAGCGAGAGCCGGATGCCGAGGTCGCCCGGCCGGGTCGGCTCGCCCGGCGGGGTGTCGCGCACCCGCTCGACGACGAAGCGGTCGGTCGACACCTGCACGTCGACGGGGAGGATCGGGATGCCGATGCGGCGGGCGTCGCCGAGCAGCAGCCGCTTCGGGTACATGCCGGGGTCGTGGGTGAGCAGGCCCGCGAAGAACTCGGCCGGGTAGTGCGTCTTCAGCCAGGCCGTCTGCCAGGTCGGCAGCGCGAACGCCGCGGCGTGCGCCTTGCAGAACCCGAACGAGCCGAAGCCCTGCAGCACCGCCCAGATGCGGTCGATCTCGCGGTCGGTGAAGCGCCGCCGGCCCCGTTCATCCCGGTTCGCGGCGGTGGCGGTGCGGAAGCGCTGTTCGATCGACTCGCCCCGCTTCTCCATGAGCCGCCGCAGCTCGTCGGCCTCGGCGAGGTCGACGCCCATGCACTCGTGGAGGATGCGGAGCACCTGCTCGTGGTAGACGACCACGCCGTAGGTCTCGGCGAGGAACGGCCGGAACGAGGGGTGCAGCCAGTCGGGCGCCGCGAAGCCGTGCTTCACGTCGAGGAACGGCCGCACCATGTCGCCCTTCATCGGCCCGGGCCGGAACAGCGAGATGTCGGCGATGAGGTCGTCGTAGACGTCGGGCTGCAGCTTGCCGATGAGCTCGCGCTGCCCGGGCGACTCGATCTGGAACATGCCGAGCGTGCGCGTCGAGCGGATCTGCTCGAACGTCGGCTCGTCGTCCTTCGGGATGTCGTCGAGCACGACGCGCCCCGTCGTGGACACGTACTTCGCGTCGGGCGGCAGGCCGCCGCGCACCGCCGCCCGCGGCCCGTGGACGCGCTCGATCTCGCCGACCGCGTAGGCGAGCGTCGACTGCATGCGCACCCCGAGCACGTCGAGCTTGATGAGCCCGAGATCGTCGATGTCGTCCTTGCCGAACTGGCTCATCGGCAGCATCCGCCCGCCCGCGAGCTCGACGCCGCTCGGCTGCACCGGCGTCGTCGACAGCAGCGTCGCATCGCCGAGCAGCACCCCGCACGGGTGCATCGACAGGTGGCGGGGGAGCCGGTCGAGCCGCTCGGCGAGGTCGATGAGCAGGTCGAGATCGCGGTCGGCGCGCGCCTCGGCGGCGAGCCGCGCGAGCTCGGGCTTGCGGTCGAGCACCTCGCGGAACTCGCCCGCGTCGAACCGCCACAGCGACTTCGCGATCTCGTCGATGCGCGCCTCGTCGAGCCCGAGCGCGAGCCCCGCGTCGCGGGCGGCGCCGCGGGCCCGGTAGGTCGAGTGCATCGACAGCAGCGCCGTGCGCTCGCGGCCGTAGCGGTCGAAGATCATCCGGTAGACGTCGTGGCGGCGGGCCGACTCGACGTCGACGTCGATGTCGGGCAGCGTCGAGCGGCGCCGGCCGAGGAACCGCTCGAACAGCAGATCGTGCTCGATCGGGTCGACGTTCGACACCCGCAGCAGGTAGTTCACGAGGCTCGAGGCGCCCGAGCCGCGCGCTTGGTTGCGCACCCCCATCGCCCGGATCGCGTCGGTGACGTCGGCGACCGCGAGGAAGTAGCTCGCGAAGCCGAAGCCGTCGATCGTCGCGAGCTCGTCGCGCAGCCGCTCGTCGAGGCGCGTGCGGCGGGCGCCGGTCGCCTCGGGGTAGCGCTCGCCGAGCGCCGCCTCGCAGCGGCGGCGCAGCACGACCGAGGGGTCGCCGACGATGCCGATCGCCTCGGGCTCGGGCACCTTCGGCCGCCGCCAGCGCAGATCGGCGTCGGCGTCGAGCCGGCAGCGCTCGGCGAGCTCGGCGGTGGTGCCGAGCAGCCGATCGCGGGCGGCCGCGCCGAGGCCGGTGCGCGAGACGATCAGCTCGGCGAGCGCGCGCATCCGCTCGGGCGGCTTCAGCCACGCCTGCGCGTTCGGCTGCGGCGTGAACCCGCCGAGCGGCCGCAGCGCCCCGGCGGCGTCGAGCACATCGCCGGTGAGCGCGTCGTCGGGCTCGAGGTAGCGCACCCGGTTCGTGAGCACCGCCGGCAGTCGCAGCTCGTGCGCGAGCTCGAGCATCGCCGCCGCATGGGCGAGGGATGCGGGCGCCCCCGGCTCGACGAGGTGGCACACCACCTCGATCGCGATCGCGCCCGGCAGCCGCCGCGCCCACGTCGCGAGCCGGGCGCGGGCCTCGTCGCCGCGCCCCGCGGCGAGCGCCGCGCCGACGTCCGACCACGGGCCGAGCAGCACCGTGCCGAGCGGCTCGCGCTCGCCGAGCACGAACGGCGCGAACCGCCCCGGCGCGAGCGCCGCCCGGTGCCCGCGCCGCTGTGCGGCCGTCGCCCGCCGCGGCGGCGTGTGCGCCGCGGTGACGAGCCGGCTCAGCGCCGCCCAGCCGAGGCCCTCGGTGCCCCCGTGCGCGAGCACCGCGACGCGGGGCGGGGCGCCGGCGGACTCGGCGCCGGGCCCGTCGAGCGCGAACCCGGCCGCGGCGAGCCGGGCGCGCGCATCCCCGCCGCCCGTGTTCTGCCGGCCGTCCGCGTCCTGTCCGCCGTCCGCATCCCGCCGGCCGCCCGGGTCGCGCCGACCGCCTGCATCCCCGTCCGCGCCGAGGCCCGCCCCGGCGCTCGCGGCGAGCGCGAGGTCGGCGCCGACGATCGGCGCGATGCCCGCGGCGAGGCAGGCGCGGATGTGCCGGACCGCGCCGTAGAACCCGTCGCGATCGGTGATCGCCGCCTCGGTCGCGCCCCACTCGGCGGCGCGCGCGACGAGCGCCTCGGGGCTCGCGGTGCCGTGGTGGGTCGAGAACGCCGAGGCGACGTGCAGGTGCGGGAAGGCGCGCATCAGGCGAACAGCCTCGTGTCGAGCTCGTCGTCCCACGCGCGGTCGAGCGACCAGGTGCCGTCGGCGCGGCGCGCGAGGTCGAAGCTGCCGTCGAGGCGGCGCGTCGTGCCCTGCAGCGGCACCGCGTCGACCCGCCACATCTCGCGCTCGAAGCGGGGCGCGGCGCCCCGCGGCGCGCGGCGGGCCGCGACCCACCACGCCTCGCGCCCCAGCCACGGCTCGGGCGCGCTCACCACGCCGTAGCGCACCCCGCGCCACACGAAGCGCACCGGGGCGCCGTCGGGCGAGAGCTCGACCTCGACCGGTTCGTCGACCACCATGATTCCCTCCATCCCCCATCGAACAGGTGTTCGAATGCAGGATGCAGTGAGCCTACGACACGAGGTCGCGGCGCGCCAGATCGGGATGCCGTGAAGGTCGTTCGCCCCGGGGTCGTGCGGGATCTTGCGGTGCGGTCCGCCGGTCGTTCGTGCGGGGCTCCTCGTCGCCGAGCGGCCCTCGTGCCGACAGGCGCCCCTCGTGCCGCAGGCGACCTTCGTGCCGACAGCTGACCCTCGTGTCGACAGCTGACCCTCGTGTCGACAGCTGACCTTCGCGCCGACAGCTGGCCTTCGTGTCGACAGCTGGCCTTCGTGCCGACAGCTGACCTTCGCGCCGACAAGTGGGCCTCGTGCCGACAAGTGGGCCTCGTGCCGACAAGTGACCCTCGCGGTGACAAGTGACCCTCGCGGTGACAAGTGACCCTTGCGTCGACAATTGACCCTCGCGGTGACAAGTGGGCCTCGTGCTGACAAGTGACCTCGGTGCGTTGAGGTCACTTGTCACTCAGAGGGTCACATGCCCTCGGTATGTGACGGGTGGGGCGGGTGAGGCGTGCGGCGCGGCAGCGCGGCAGCGCGGCGGCCCGTCGGTCGATCGTGCGGGGGTCCTCGTCGCCGAGCGGCCCTCGTGCCGACAGTCGCTCCTCGCGCCGACGGCTGGCTCTCGTGTCGACAAGTGACCTTCGTGCCGACAACTGACCCTCGTGCCGACAACTGACCCTCGCGCCGACAACTGACCCTCGCGGTGACAAGTGGGCCTCGTGCCGACAAGTGACCTCGGTGCGTTGAGGTCACTTGTCGCCCAGAGGGTCACATGCCCTC
>JAAYAS010000267.1 GCA_012719255.1 Microbacteriaceae bacterium
GAGGGCATGTACGCCGTGCCCGGCGACTCGGCCATCGGGGGCGTCGACGACGTCGACCGCCCCGGCGTCCGCATCGGCGCGAAGCTCGGCTCGGCGTACGACCTCCACCTCACCCGGCACCTGCGGCGCGCCGAGGTGGTGCGCGGCGACGAGGGCACCGAGGCGTTCGAGCGGCACGGCCTCGAGGTCGCGGCCGGGATCCGCCAGCCGCTCGCCGAGTACGTCGCGGCGCATCCCGGGATGCGGCTGCTCGAGCCGGCGTTCATGGAGATCCGGCAGGCGATGGCGGTCTCGGCCGAGCGCTCGGCGGCCGTGCAGGAGTACGTGCGCGAGTTCGTCGAGGCGCGCAAGGCCGACGGCGCCGTCGTGGCGGCGCTCGCCCGCGCCGGGCAGGACCCGGCGCTCGCGGCGCCGGCCGCCTGAGCCGGGAGCGGAGCCGCGCATGACCGACCCGCACGCCCCGCGGCGCTCGACCGTCGCGCTCGAGCACGGCGAGGTCTCGTACCTCGAGTGGGGCGCGGCCGGCGCGCCGACGATCGTGCTGCTGCACGGCGGCGGGTTCGACGGTGCGTCGATGTCGTGGTCGCGGCTCGGGCCAGCGCTCGCGGCGGCCGGCTACCGGGTGCTCGCCCCCGACCATCCCGGCTACGGCGAGAGCCCGGCGCCGACCTGGCCCGCCCACCTCGAGCACTCCGGCCGCTACGTCGACGAGTTCATCGACCGGGTCGTCGACGGCGACTACGCGCTCGGCGGGCTCTCGCTCGGCGGGGCGCTCGCCCTGCAGCACGCGCTCGGCCGCGGCGAGGGCGGCGGCCCGCGCGCGCTGCTGCTGCTCGGCAGCTACGGCCTCATGCCGCGCATGGGCCGCGGGCCCCTCGCCGCGGCGACCCAGGGCCTCACCTGGGCGGCGGCGCGCTCGGGGCTCATCGGGGCGCTGACGCCCCGGTACGCGCGCAACCGCGCGCTCATGCGGCTCAGCCTCCGCAACCTCGTGCACAACCCGGCCGAGGCGACCCCGGCGCTGCTCGACGAGATCATCGCGGCCGGCGCCGTGCCCGGCGCGGGAGCGGCGTTCGCGGAGTTCCAGCGCAGCGAGATCGGCCCGCGCGGGCTGCGCACCGACTTCACCCCGCGCCTCGGCGAGCTCGCGATGCCGGTGCTCCTCGTGCACGGCGGTCGCGACATCGGCGTGCCGGTCGAGCGCGCCCGCGCCGCGGCCCGGCGCATCCCCGACGCCGAGCTGCGCGTCGTCGAGGGCGGCGGGCACTGGGTGCAGCGCGACCGGCCCGACGAGGTGCACGCGGCGATCCTCGACTTCCTCGCCCGGCGCCTCGGCACCGCGCCGCCCGCCCGCATCCGCGCCCTCGCCGGCGACGACGCGCTCGAGCTCGTCTGGCGCAACGAGCTCGGCGGCACCACCCACCGGGCGACCGGCGCCGACGGCCGCACGCGCTACCTCAAGCACCAGCCGCTCGCCGGGCTCCCGCCGCGCGAGCGCGCCGACGTCGACCTCGTCGTCGAGGCCGACAAGCTCCGCTGGGCGGCGCGGTGGGCGGCCGTGCCGCGGGTGCTCGAGGTCGGCGCCGACGGCGACGAGGCGTGGCTCGTCACCGCGGGCATCGACGCGGTCTCGGCGTTCGACGCCCGCTGGCGCGACGACCCCGAAACGGCGGTGCGCGCCATCGCCGTCGGGCTGCGGCGGCTGCACGACGCGCTGCCGGTCGACGAGTGCCCGTACCGGGGCAGCTGGTACGACCTCGACGCGGCGCCCGCGCCCCCGGTCGCCGATCTCGTCGTCTGCCACGGCGACCCGTGCGTGCCGAACACGCTGCTCGACGACGCGGGTCGGTTCGCCGCCCACGTCGACCTCGCGCGGCTCGGCGTCGCCGATCGCTGGTCGGACGTCGCGATCGCGATGGCGAGCATCGGCTGGCCGGTGAACTTCGGCCGCGAGCACGACGAGCGCTTCCTCGAGGCCTACGGGATGCGGCCCGACGCGGCCGCGCAGGACCGGATGAGCGTCTACCGCGAGCTGTGGGACGCGCCCGGGGCATGAGCGGCGACGGCGCGGCTCAGTTCGAGAACAGCTCGAACCGCACCCGCTCGTCGGGCACGCCGGCCTCCTTCAGCCCCTCCTCGAGCGCGAGGATCATCGGCGGCGGCCCGCACACGAGGTACACGCATTCGCGCAGGTCGCCCGGCAGGCGGCGGCGCAGGAGGTCGACGTCGACGTTGCCGGTCTCGCCGTCGTAGTCGTCCTCGTCGCTGAGCACGTGCACGACGTCGACGTGCTCGAGGGCGTCGAGCTCGTCGGCGTAGGCGATGTCGGCGCGGGTCGGGTTGCCGTAGAAGAGGTGCGCCTCGCGGTCGCGGTCGCATTCGAGGCGCTGCCAGATGCGCCGGAATGGGGTGATGCCGACGCCGCCGGCGATCATCACGAGCGGCAGCTCGGAGTGCATCGCGACGCGGGTGAACACGCCGTAGGGCCCGTCGAGCACGAAGCGGTCGCCCGGGCGGGTGCGCTGCAGCCGCTCGGTGCGCGGGCCCGCCTCGCTGACGGTCACCGCGAGGGCGCCGGTCGCGTCGTCGTAGCCCGAGACGGTGAAGGGATGCGCGCGCTCGCCGGTCGTCGGGCGCAGGTAGACGAACTGGCCGAGCTCCGGGGCGAGCGGTCGTCCCTCGGGCGCGAGCTCGATCTCGGTCGTGCCGTCGGCGACCTCCCGCACGCCGGTCGTCCGATGCCGGGCGCCGCCGACGCCGAGCGCGTGCAGCAACCGCCAGCCGAGCGCGAGGGCGACGAGCGCCGTGAGCGCGATCCACCACCAGCGCAGGGGAGTCCCCTCGATGGTCGGGCCGAGCGCGAAGCTGTGCACGAACAGCAGCGGCGGGATGAGGTACGACGCGAGGTGGGTCGTGAGCCAGCGTCCGAAGCCGAGCGTCCCGCGCATCCAGATGCTCACGACGACGACGAGCGCCGTGATGGCGAGCGCGACCATGCCGAGCAGCACGAACCACGAGAACGGCTCGCCGAGGTCGAGGGCGAAGACGTTCTCGTCGCGGCGCATCCGGTAGTAGACGCCGATGAAGATCGGGTGCAGCAGGATGATCGGCACCCCGAACTGCCCGAGCCGCTTGTGCAGGTCGACCACCCAGGTGAGGTCGGGGAAGCGCGACGAGACGAGCCCGCGGAAGCCGAGCAGGAACTGCCACACGAGCAGCGAGCTGCCGACGAACGCACCGGTCTTCGCGAGGTACTTCACGAGATTGACGTGCCAGGGGGCGTCGTCGGGCTGCACGAACACGAGCGGCAGCAGCGAGGTGACCGCGATGACCGCCACGAGCACCGCTTTCGCCCGGGTGAGCCGGGCAGGGTCGAGCCGGTGGTCCTCGCGCCAGACGCTCCATCGGGTCATGACGATGAATCTACCGGGGCGCGGCTGGGATGCGCGGGGGAGCGGGCGGCGCGGGCCGCGGGCTCGCGGATGCATGCGGCCGACTGAGCGCATGGTCCCCGCGCTGCTGCTGGTCGTCGCCGCCGTCTTCGCGCTCGTCGGCGGCATCCTGTTCGTCAACGCCGTCGCGTTCGGGGTCTGGCAGTTCTGGGCGGGCGCGGCCGCCTTCGTCGTCGCCGCCGCCGCGATGGTGGCGATGTCGCTGCACCAGCGCCGGCGCGGTGCGGCCGCCGGGCTGCCGGATCGGCGCGCCGCCGGGTTCGCGCTGCTCGCGGTGGCCGCGATCGTGCTCGGGGCGCTCGCGATGTCGACCCTCGGCTGAGGCCGCCGTCTCACACGACATGCACCGGGTCGGTTGCTAGCGTCGCCGCGTCCGCCACCCCCGAACGAGGAGACCGACCACCATGACCGATCTTTCGAACCTGACCATCGCCGTGATCGCCACCGACGGCTTCGAGGACTCCGAGCTCACCTCGCCCCTCGAGGCGGCGAAGGAGGCCGGCGCCCGCATCCAGGTCGTCGCCCCGAAGGCCGGCACGATCACCGGCAAGAACGGCACCGAGGTGCCCGTCGACGTCACGACCGCCGACGCCCGCACGGCGAGCTACGACGCGATCATCCTCCCCGGCGGCACCGGCAACGCCGACAAGCTCCGGATGGACGAGGCCGCCGTCGAGATCGTGAAGGCGCACCGCGCCGCCGACCGCCCCCTCGCATCGATCTGCCACGCCGCCTGGCTGCTCGTCGAGGCCGACGCCGTGCGCGACGTGCGCATGACCTCGTACCCGTCGCTGAAGACCGACC
>JAAYAS010000268.1 GCA_012719255.1 Microbacteriaceae bacterium
CGTTGCGACGACCACAGCATCGCGAAGACCACAGCGTTGCGAAGACCACGGCGTCGCGGAGGTCTCGGCGTCGCGAAGACCACAGCGTTGCGACGGCCACAGCATCGCAACGACCACGGCGTCGCGAAGACCACAGCGTTGCGACGACCACAGCATCGCGAAGACCACAGCGTTGCGAAGACCACGGCGTCGCGGAGGTCTCGGCGTCGCGAAGACCACGGCGTCGCGGAGGTCTCGGCGTCGCGAAGGCCCTGCGGTTGCGAGAACCCCGGGGACGACGACGCCGCCGACCGGCCGCGGCGCGCGCTGCGGCGCGGGGGCGGCCGCCGACCGCGCTACTCGGCGGGGGCGTCGGCGAGCACGGCGGCGCTCGCCGACATGCCGAGGCGGGAGGCGCCGGCCTCGATCATCCGCACCGCGTCGTCGTAGGTGCGCACGCCGCCCGAGGCCTTGACGCCGAGGCGGTCGCCGACGGTCTCGCGCATGAGGCGCACGGCCTCGACGCTCGCGCCGCCGGCGGGGTGGAAGCCGGTCGAGGTCTTCACGTAGTCGGCGCCGGCGCGCTCGGCGGCCTCGCAGGCCTGCACGATCTCGGCGTCGGTGAGCGCCGCCGACTCGATGATGACCTTGAGGAGCGTCGGCGCGGGGGCCGCGCGGCGCACCGTCGCGATGTCCTGCTCGACGAGCTCCGGGTGGCCGGCCTTGAGCATCCCGATGTCGATGACCATGTCGAGCTCGTGCGCGCCGTCGGTGACCGCGCGGGCGGCCTCGACGGCCTTGAGGTTCGAGTGGTGCTTGCCCGAGGGGAAGCCGATGACGGTGGCGATCTTCGGCGCATCCTCGCCGGGCTCGGCCTGCTCGGCGTCGGGGTCGAGCGAGCCCCAGGCGCCGCCGACCGGCAGCATGTTCGGCGAGACGCAGATCGAGAACGTGCCGAGCTCGGCGGCCTCGCGGTAGAGGTCGAGGACCTGCTCGTTCGTCGCGTCGGTGGCGAGCAGCGTGTGATCGATGTACTTCGCGAGCGCGTCGCGGGTGAGCTTCGTCATGCCGCACATCCTCGCATCCCCGCCCGAACGCGCGCCCGGGCGCGCGCCCGGACGGGCACCGGACGCGACCCGGCTAGTTCGCGCCGAGCAGGTCGTGGAGCTCGATGATGTGGTCGCGCGCCGGGCCGGTGCCGATCGCCGAGATGCGGGTGCCCGAGAGCGCCTCGATCTCGCGCACGTAGGTCTGGGCGTTCGCGGGCAGCTCCGAGAAGTCGCGGATGCCCGAGATGTCGTCCTGCCAGCCCGGGAAGTGCTCGTAGATCGGCGTCGCGTGGTGGAAGTCGCTCTGCGACATCGGCATCTCGTCGACGCGCTCGCCGTCGATCTCGTAGGCGACGCACACCGGGATCGTCTCGAACGTCGAGAGCACGTCGAGCTTCGTCATCACGTAGTCGGTGAGGCCGTTCACGCGCGAGGCGTAGCGGGCGATCACCGAGTCGAACCAGCCGGTGCGGCGCGGGCGGCCGGTGGTGGTGCCGAACTCGCCGCCGCGCTCGCGCAGCTTCTCGCCGTCGGCGTCGAAGAGCTCGGTGGGGAACGGCCCCGAGCCCACGCGCGTGATGTACGCCTTCTGGATGCCGATGAGCCGGTCGATGTGCCGCACCGACACGCCCGAGCCGGTCGCGACGCCGCCGGCCGTCGCCGACGACGAGGTCACGTACGGGTAGGTGCCGTGGTCGATGTCGAGCATCGTCGCCTGGCCCGCCTCGAACACCACGTTCTCGCCGGCTTCGAGCGCGCGGTGCAGCTCGAGGGCGGTGTCGCCGACCATCGGCCGCAGCCGGTCGGCGTACGAGAGCAAGTTTTCGGCGATCTCGTCGACGGTGAATGCGCGGCGGTTGTACATCTTCACGAGCAGCTCGTTCTTCTGCACGAGCGCGCCCTCGATCTTCTGGCGCAGGATGCGCTCGTCGAAGAGATCCTGGATGCGGATGCCGACGCGGGTCATCTTGTCGGCGTAGGTGGGGCCGATGCCGCGGCCGGTGGTGCCGATGCGGCGCTTGCCGAGGAAGCGCTCGGTGACCTGGTCGAGGGCCCGGTTGTACTCGGGGATGACGTGGGCGTTGCCCGACACCCGCAGCCGCGACACGTCGACGCCGCGCTCGATGAGGTGGTCGAGCTCGTAGAACAGCACGCCGAGGTCGACGACCACGCCGTTGCCGATCACCGGCGTCACGCCGGGCGAGAGGATGCCCGAGGGCAGCAGGTGCAGGGCGTACTTCTCGTCGCCGATCACCACGGTGTGACCGGCGTTGTTGCCGCCGTTGAACTTCACGACCCAGTCGATGCGGTCGCCGAGCAGGTCGGTCGCCTTACCTTTTCCTTCGTCGCCCCACTGCACGCCGACGATGACGATTCCTGGCATGGCTGACCCCCTGGGTGTGCGGCCCGTTCGGGCGTGTCCATCTTATCGGCGCGCGGCGAGCCGCCTGCCGCCGC
>JAAYAS010000269.1 GCA_012719255.1 Microbacteriaceae bacterium
AGACCGATCACTACCGCGTCGACTGGCGCCCGGCCACCGACGAGGCGACGCTCACCGTCGGCTGGCTCGAGGCCCCCGGCACGCGCGCCGTGCACCGCACCGCCGCCGCCGAGCTGCCCGCCGCCGACGCCGCCCGCCCCGCGCCGGCCGCACGCCCCCGCCGCCGCGACCGCTTCCGCCGCGGGCTCGCTCGCGCGCTGCCCTTCCTCGCCCCGCTGCTCGAGCGCGACGCCGACCGCCGCGACCCGACCGCCGAGCCCGGTACCCGCCCGGTGCGGCTCACCGACGGCACCACGACCTCGGGCACCGCGCCGTGGGTCGAGTACCAGTTCGCGCAGGCCGACGCGCCCCTCGCCGTCGCCGTGCTCCGCGAGCTCGCCGCCCGCGACCGGCGGCTCGCCGCCGCCGACGCCCGGCTCACCCTCGTCGCCGCCGACGACGTCTGGCTCTCGCCCTCGTACGGCCGCGACACCGTCGCGCTGCTCGTGCGCGTGCCCGCCGTCGACCGCGCCGCGCTCGACCCGCTCGAGGACGCCTTCCTCCGCGCCGGCGGCCTGCCGAGCTGGGGCGGCCTGCACACGATCACCGCCGCCGAGGCCGCCCACGTCATGCCCCGCTACGGCGACTTCGTCGGCGCCCGCCACGCGCTCGACCCGTACGACCGGATGCGCAACGCCACCCTCCGGCGCGTGCTCGGCTGACGCACCAGCACGCCGCAGGGGCGAGGGGCGCCGCGGGGGAATACCCGCGGCGCCCCTCGCGTTCCCGGCCGGTGCATCCGCGCGACCGCTTATGATCGTCCGCGGACCACCCCCATCGAACGGAGCACCGACCCATGGCGTCGAAGAAGGACCGCGAGCACATCCGCAAGCTGCGCGAGGAGGCGAACGCCCTCCGCAAGGCGGAGGAGGCGAAGCGCCGCCGCACCCGGATGCTCACCCAGATCGGCGTCGTCGCCGGTGCGCTCCTCGTCGTCGCCGCGATCGTCGTCGTCGCCGTGATGGCGCCGCGCTGGTTCGGCAAGCAGAACGTGCCCGAGGCCTCGGGCGTCGTGAGCGTGCCGAACTCGGAGGGCGCCCAGGTCGAGGTGCCGATCACGATCGACGAGTCGGGCGTGCTCGTCGGCGCCGAGGATGCGCCGGTGACGATCGACTACTACCTCGACTTCTCGTGCGGCCACTGCAAGAACTACCACGACGCGTTCGGCCACGAGTACAAGACCCTCATCGGCGACGGCGAGGCGAAGGTGCACTTCCACTTCATCCGCTTCGTCAACGAGTTCGGCCTCCGCGCCGGCAGCGCGATGGCGTCGACCGTGACCCACGACCCGAGCGCCTTCTTCACCGTGATGGACGGCATCTTCGCCGTCGACCCGAGCGTGCAGGTGAACTGGAACGAGTCGGACTACGCGACCGAGATGGCGAAGCTCGGCCTCGCCACCCCCGACGTCGACGAGGAGATCCGCGACGGCCACTACCACTGGTGGATGCGCAACTCGACCCAGGCCGCCCGCGACGCCGGCGTGCCCGGCACCCCGTCGGTGATGGTCGACGGCGAGCTGCTGCCGACCCTGCCGGTCGACCGCGAGACGCTGCGCGGCCTCGTCTCGGGTGAGATCGCGCCCGGCGACCTCGCCACCGTCGCGCCCGAGCCGGGCGCCCCGGCGCCGACCGAGACCGAGTGATGCCGGCGACCCGCGACGAGACCGGGCCCGGGGCCCGCGACGCCCTCCGCGGCGCGCTCGCCCACGACGCGGACGGCGCCGAGCACGGCACCGCCGACGAGCTCGACGAGTACGACGAGTACAACGAGCACGACGAGCACGACCGCATCCCGGCGCTGCTGCGCGCCCGCCCGATCGGCTGGGTGCTCGTCGTCGGCGGTGCGATCGGACTGCTCGCGAGCTTCATGCTCACGCTCGAGTACCTGCACAAGCTGCAGGACCCGTCGGGCGAGCTGATCTGCGACATCAATCCGTTCATCACCTGCGGCCCGGCGATGCTCTCCGACGCCGGCAGCGTGCTCGGGTTCCCGAACATCATCCTCGGCCTCGTCGCCTTCACGGTGACGATCACCACCGGCGTCGTCGTGCTCGTCGGCGCGCGCCTGCCCGTCTGGTACTGGGCGGTCTTCCAGGTCGGGCTCGTCGGCGCGGCGGCGCTGATCACCTACCTGCAGTGGTTCAGCGCCTTCGACCTCGGCAAGCTCTGCCTGTGGTGCATGATCATCTGGACCGGCACCATCCCGCTCGTGGCGCTCGTCACCATCTCGTCGCTCGCGACCGGCCGGCTCGGCGCCGGCGCGGTGCGCGCCGGCCGCGCGCTCGCGAGCTGGGCGTGGGTCGTCGTCGTGCTCTGGTACCTCGCCGTGATCGCGATCATCCTCGTCGGGATGTGGGACTCGCTGATGCTCGCCGTCTGAGCCTCGCGCCCGCCTCGACGACGCCGCCCCCGCATCCGATCGGATGCGGGGGCGGCGTCGTTCGCGGGGATGCGGGGGAGCGGGTCAGCTCGCCTTCGGCAGATCGGCGTCGCCGTCGCGGGCGATCGCGTCGGGCGCGACCGACGAGGGGCCGGCGGTGATCTCGCGGCGGCGGACGATGCGCTTCGGCGGCTCGACGCGGTCGAGCTCGGCGACGTCGGCGATGGTGTTCTGCACGCGGCGCACGAGGTCGGCGGTCATGATCTCGGCGAAGAACGCGTCGTCGCCGACGCGGCGGTCGGTGCGCCACTCGAGGCGGTAGCGGCCGGCCGGGCCGAAGAGGTCGTCGAAGAGCTTGAGCAGCTCCTGCTGCGCGGCCGGGGTGAGCGCCGCCTCGGGCTCGAGCAGGCGCGGGGCCGAGGGCTCCCAGACGGCGAGGTCGAGGCCGGCGAAGTTCGGGTGGGCGCTCAGCGGCATCGCGGGGCGCTGCGAGGGCGCGGGCACGATGCCGTCGAAGGCGGGGTGCTCGGGCTCGGCGGGCTCGGCGGCGGTCTCCTCGGGCGGCGCGGTGCCGACCGCGGTCTCGGCGGTCTCGGCGAGCGGCGCGGCGGTCTCGGCCGGCGCGGGGGCCTGGGCCTGCGCCGGAGCCTCGGCCTGCGCCGGAGCCTGGGGCGGGGCGTCGAAGGCCGAGTCGGCGGCGATGCCGGTCCCGTGCTCGGCGGTGCGTCCGGCGCCGTGCTCGTCGGCCGGGCGCGCGGGCTCGGCGAACTCGGCGGGGAGGGCGAAGTCGGCGGGCTCGGCGAAGGCCGGCGCGGGGGCCGGCTCGTGGGCGCGGGCCGCCGCGGCGGCGGCCGCCGCGCGGATCGGCGAGGCGCCGTCGCGATGGAGCGGGCGCGATTCGTCGTCGTGCTCGACGGGAGCGGTCGCCGGTGCGGCGAGCGGATGCTCGGGCAGGGCCGGCGCCGAGAGCACCAGCCGGTCGTCGTCGACGATCGTCGTGCGCTTCGTGAGGCTGCGCAGCCATCCGAACATCGTCTCCCCCTTCTGTCGGCTTCTCGGAAGCGTACGGGGCGGGGCGCCCGGGATCGCCGCGCCACGCCCGGCGGGGTCGCGAACGGCCCCCGGATGCCCTGGGAAGGCGCCGGGAGCGGGATGCGATCGGGCGGTGCGCGCGGCCGGCGGGCGCGGGCTGCGGGGGAGCGGGGGAGCGGGACGGACGTCAGGCCCGGCCGCGCTCCTCCTCCTCGCGGGCCTCGGCGGCCTCGTCGCGGATGGCGGCGATCGCGAGCACGACGCCCGCGGCCCAGAGCACCCACGTCACGATGGCGCTCGAGCGCGAGCGCACATCCTTCGACTTCTTGATGGTCGGGATGATGCCGAGCACGGCGGAGATCAGCGCGCCGTTGAGGAGATACTTCCGCATGCCGCGAGTGTAGCGGCGCCGCGCGGGCGCCGACTGAGCGCCCGCCGTCGATCTTGCACTGACCGGTCGGTCAGGCTTAGACTGGAGTGTCCTGACCGGGTGGTCAGGGTGCTGCGCCCCGTCCGGGGCGGCCGCCCGCCGCCCGCCCGGTCCCGCCGCCGATCGGGCCCAGGCCCGCAGAGGAGCCCACGGTCATGTCCGCCGTCGCCGCCGACCTGCTCGACCGCATCCGCGCCGTCGCGCTCGACGAGTTCGCCGAGCGCGGCTACCACGCCGCCACGCTCGCGAGCATCGCCGCGCGCGCCGGCACGAGCAAGCAGAACGTGCTCTACCACTTCGGCAGCAAGCAGACCGTGCTCGCCGCCGCGCTCGAGCCGCTGCTCGCCGCGATCGACCGCTTCGACGCCGAGTTCGCCGCCGGCCGCGTCGGCGACCCCGCCCGCGCCGCCGTCGACCTGCTGCTCGAGCACGACCGGGCGATCGGCCTCGTGCTCTTCCACTTCGCGGGCCTGCCCGACCACACCGTCGCCGAGCGCGCGATGCAGGTGTTCGACCGCATCGCCGGCGAGATCGTCCCCGACGATCCGCTCGGCTCGATGCGCTTCACCATCGCGATGAGCGGATTCGCCTACGTCACCGTCGCCAAGGGCATCGACCGCGGCCTCGGCGTCGGCCGCGAGGCGCTCTCGGCCGCGCTCGACGACCCCGACACCGCCGCCGAGCTGCTGCGGGGCATGCTCGGCCTCGCCGCGCCCGCCCGGCTCGAGAAGGAGACCGTCTGATGGCACTGCTGCTCTACCGCATCGGCCGGCTCTCGTACCGGCACCGCTGGCCCGTGCTCGTCGCCTGGATCACGCTGCTCGGCATCGCCCTCGCCGCCGGCCTCGGCTTCGGCGGCACCATGAAGGAGTCGTTCGCGATCCCGGGCACCGAGTCGCAGCGCGCCCTCGACCGGCTCGAGCAGGTGTTCCCCGAGGTCGCCGGCGCGAGCGCCCAGGTCGTGCTCGAGGCCGAGACCGGCACCATCGCCGACCGCCGCGCCGAGATCGCCGAGGCCGTCGAGCGGCTCGGCGAGGTCGATCACGTCATCCAGGCGCTCGACCCGTTCAGCGAGTACGCCACCGGCACGCTCGCCGACGACGGCCGCGCCGCCATCGTGCAGGTGCAGTTCGACAGCGACGACATGGGCCTCATCCGCCCCGACGCCGAGCGCGTGCAGGAGATCGCCGACGGCCTCGAGCAGCACGGCCTGCGCGTCGAGTACGGCGGCCAGCTCTACCAGAACATCGAGTACGGCCTCACCGTCACCGAGGTGATCGGCGTCGCCTTCGCCGCGGTGGTGCTCATCGTCGCGTTCGGCTCGGTGCTCGCCGCCGGCATGCCGCTGCTGTCGGCGATCGTCGCCGTCGGCAGCACGATGGGCGTGCTGCTCGTCATCGCCCGCTTCGCGATCGTCTCGAGCGCGACCCCGCTGCTCGCCGTGATGATCGGCCTCGCCGTCGGCATCGACTACGCCCTGTTCATCCTCTCGCGGCATCGCAACCAGCTCGCGCACGGCGCCGACCCCGAGGAGTCGGCCGCCACCGCCGTCGGCACCTCCGGCTCGGCGGTCGTGTTCGCCGGCGCCACCGTGATGGTGGCGCTGCTCGGCCTCGTCATCGTCGGCATCCCGTTCCTCTCGGTGATGGGCATCGCCGCCGCCGGCGGCGTGCTCATGGCCCTCCTCACCTCGGTGACGCTGCTGCCGGCGCTGCTCGGCTTCGCCGGCGAGCGGCTGCGGCCGAAGGAGGGCTCGCGCGCCTGGCGCCGCGAGACCGGCGCGAACCCGCGGCCGACGATGGGCCGCCGCTGGGTGCGGCTCGTGCTGCGCGCCCCGATCGTCGTGGTGCTGCTCGTCGTCGCCGTGCTCGGCGCGATCGCCGTGCCCGCCCTGCACATGCAGACCTCGCTGCCGAGCGGCAAGGGCGAGGCCGCCGGCAACACCGCCCGCGACGCCTACGACATCCTCACCGAGCACTTCGGCGAGGGCGCGAACGGCCCGATGCTCGTCATGCTCGACATCACGCAGATGAGCAACGACACGCTCATGGACGACCTCGCCGCCATCGGCGACCTCGTCGCGGCCGCCCCCGGCGTCGAGCTCGCCGGCGACGCGCTGCCGAACCCCACCGTCGACTCGGCGATCATCCAGGTCATCCCGACCACCGGCCCCGACGACCCGGCGACCATGGACACCGTCGCCGCCCTGCGCGACCTCGCCCCGACCATCGAGGAGGAGTACGGCGCGGTGAGCTCGGTGACCGGCGCCACCGCCGTGCAGATCGACATCACCAACCGCCTCAACGGCGCGCTGCTGCCGTTCGCGGGGGTCGTCGTGGGGCTGAGCTTCGTGCTGCTCATGCTCGTGTTCCGCTCGGTGCTCGTGCCCGCGAAGGCCGCGGTGAGCTTCCTGCTCTCGGCGTTCGCGGCGTTCGGCGTCGTCGTGCTCGTCTTCCAGGACGGCGTGCTCGGGCCGATCCTCGGCATCGTGCCGGGGCCGATCATCGCGTTCCTGCCGGTGCTGCTGCTCGCCATCGTCTTCGGCCTCGCCATGGACTACGAGGTGTTCCTCGTCTCCGGCATGCGCGAGGCGCACGTGCGCGGCGCGCCCGCCCGCGAGGCGATCGAGGAGGGCTTCGCGAACGCCGCCCGCGTCGTCACCGCCGCCGCCCTCATCATGTTCTTCGTCTTCTTCGCGTTCGTGCCCGAGGGCGCCGGCGTCATCAAGGTGATCGCGCTCGGCCTCGCCGCGGGCATCGCCTTCGACGCCTTCCTCGTGCGCATGACCCTCGTGCCGGCGCTGATGGCGCTGTTCGGCGAGCGCGCCTGGCGGCTGCCGCGCTGGCTCGACCGGATGCTCCCCGACCTCGACATCGAGGGCGAGGGGCTGCGCGAGTACCAGGAGCAGGCCGCCTGGGCCGCCGAGCACCGCGCCGCGATCGCCCTCGATGGGCTGCGCGTCGGCGACGACGCCCGCCGCTCGTCGCCGATCGCCGCCGACGTGCCCGCCGGCGGCGCGCTCGTCGCCCGCGGCGACGCCGGCGCCCGGCGCGTGCTCGCCGCCACCCTGCAGGGCCGGCTCGCCCCCGCCGCGGGCCGCGCGCAGGTGCTCGGGCGCTCGCTGCCCGGGGATGCGCCGGGGCTCGTCTCGCGCGTCGCCCGCGTCGACCTCGCCGATCTCGACGACCGCCGCCGCGAGCTCGGCCTCGGCCAGCTGCTCGGCCGGCACGCGAGCTTCGGCACCGCGATGCTCCGCATGGAGGCGCCCGCCGCCGAGGTCGAGCGGCTGCTCGACCGGCTCTCCGCCGCGCTCGGCCCCGACGCCCCGCGGCTCGGCGCCGGCACCCGCCTCGACCGGCTCCACCCGGTCGACCGGGCGATCGCGCTCGTCGCCATCGCCCTCGCCGAGCGCCCCGAGGCGCTCGTGCTCGACCTCGGCGCGCTCGCCGCGGCGCCCGACGCGCCGCGCATCGCCGCCCGCATCCTCGCCGCCGCCCGCGAGCTCGCCGACGAGCCCGTCGCGATCGTGCTCGGCGCCCCCGACGGCTTCGACGCCGACCGGCTCCGCGAGCTCGTCGACGGGCCGCTCGAGGTCGTCGACCTCGGCGCGCTCCGCACCGGCGATGCGCGGGATGCGGATGCGGCGGGCGGCGCGGCTGCGCGCGCCGAGCGCGTGCCGGCGCTCGCGGGCGCCCCGGCGGGCGCCGGTGCACCCGGCGCAACCGGGGCATCCGGCGCCTCCGGTACCTCCGGCGCATCCGGCGCATCCGACGCCACCGCCGCATCCTCCGCCGCATCCTCCACCGCATCCCGGCCCGCGCACGCGGCCGCGCCGCGGCCCGCATCCGGGCCCCGCCGCGACGGCTGGGACGCGAGCCCGCTCGACGGCGCCCGCCCGCAGCGCGCGCCGCTGCCCCCGCATCCCCGATTCCCCGCGCCGGGCGACCCCGACCCGGCCACCGCCACCGACGCCCCGTCGACTCGAAAGGACGCGCGCTCATGAGCGCCACCACCGGATTCGCCGCGGCCCGCACCCGCAACCTGCTCATCGCGATCCTCCTGCCGATCGCGATCATCGCGGTCTACCTCGCCTCGCTCGGCGGCGCGACCTCGACCTCCGCGAAGGTGCCGGCCCTCATCGTCAACAGCGACCAGATGGTCGAGCAGACCAACGCCGACGGCACGACCACCCCGGTCGTCGCCGGCCGACTGCTCGTGAGCTGGCTCACCGACCCCGCCAACGCGGGCGAGTTCGACTGGGAGCTCGCGAACCCCGAGCACGCCGCCGAGGCGCTCCGCGACGGCACCGCCTACGTCGTGGTCACGATCCCCGACGACTTCTCGGCCTCGATCGTGTCGGCCGGCTCGGCCGACCCGCAGGCCGCCACCGTCGACGTCGCCACCAACCAGGCGCACGACTACCTCACCGGCGCCGTCTCGCAGCGGCTGTTCGACGGGCTCATCGCCGAGTTCGGCCAGACGATCACCGGCAGCATCGCCATCGGCCTCGCCGAGGGCATCGACGAATCGGCCGACGGCCTGCAGCAGGCGGCCGACGGCGCCGGCGAGCTCGCCGACGGCGCCGGCCAGCTCGGCGACGGCTTCGGCCAGCTCCGCGACGGCCAGCAGCAGCTCGCCGACGGCGCCTCCGACTCGTCGGACGGCGCGGGCCAGCTCGCCGACGGCGCCGGCGACTTCGAGGAAGGCGTGCGCGACTACGTCGACGGCGTCGGCGCCTACACCGACGGCGCCTCGGAGCTCGCCGACGGCGTCGGCGGCTTCGTCGACGGGGTCGGCGACTACGCCGACGGCGCCGCCGACCTCGCCTCCGGCGTCGGCGGCTACACCGACGGCGTCGCCGACTTCACCCGCGGCGTCGACGACTACAGCGAGGGCGTCGACGACTTCGCCGACGGCGTCGTGCTCTTCGACGACGGCATGCAGCAGCTCGCCGAGGGCGCCGCGCCGCTCTCCGACGCGGCCGGGCAGCTCGGCGACATGGCCGGGCAGCTGCAGGACGCCTCCGGCGACATCGAGACCGCCGTCGGCGCCCTCGAGCAGCTCGCGCCGTTCATCGAGGGCCTCGCGGGGCTCGACCCGAGCGAGCTCTACGGCCTCTGCGAGCTCATCGACGACCCCGAGCAGGCGGCCGGCTGCACCACCACCATCGACGACTTCCTCGCCGCGCTCGACGCCTCGGGCGTCGACCCCGACACCATCGTCGACGGCTTCGACGACCTCACCGACCAGCTCTCCGGCCTCAGCGGCGCCGGCGACCAGCTCGGCGAGCTCGCCGACGGCCTCGGCCAGTTCGCCGACGGCGTCTCGCTCGCCGCCGAGGGCAGCGCCCAGCTCGCCGACGGCGCCGGGCAGCTGCAGGATGCAGGCGAGCGGATCCGCGACGGCGGCGCCCAGCTGCGCGACGGCGGCGGCTCGCTCGCCGACGGCGCGAACGACTACGCCGACGGCGGGGCGCTGCTCAGCGAGGGCGGCGGGCAGCTCGCCGACGGCGCCGACGACCTCGCCGAGGGCGGCTGGCTGCTGCGCGACGGCGGCGGCCAGCTCGCCGACGGCGCCGGCGGGCTCGCCGGCGGCGCCTCGCAGCTCGCCGACGGCCTCTCGCTGCTCGCCGACGGCCAGCAGCAGCTCGTCGACGGCGGCGAGCCGCTCGCCGACGGCATCACCGAGCTCGGCGACGGCGCGCAGCTGATGTCGGACGAGCTCGCCGCGGGCGCCGACGAGGCGCGCGGCGCGATCCCCGACAAGGACGCCTTCGCCGACGTCGTCGCCCAGCCGGTCGGCGTCTCGACCGCCTCGACCGGCGACCCCGGGCTCGGCGGCATGATCGCCGCCCTCGGCCTGCCGATCGGCGTGTGGCTCGCCGGCCTCGTCACCGGGCTGCGGCGCCGCATCGTCACCGACGACCTGCTCGAGTCGACCGCCTCGACCGGCGGCCTGCTCATCGCCGCCTCGCGGCGCCTCGTCGTGCCGGTCGCGATCGCCGCCGGCGCCATCGCGCTCGCGGTGCACCTGCTCGGCGGCGCGCCCTGGGCCGGCATCGGCGGCACGATCCTCTTCGCGGCGCTCGCCGTGCTCGCGACGGTCGCCGCGCACCTGCTGCTCGCCGTGCTCTGGGGGCGGCGCACCGCCGCGATCGTGTCGGCCGCGGCGCTCGCGGTGCAGCTGCTGCTCGTGCGCGGCTTCGTGCCCCACGAGTGGCGGCCCGGATGGGTCGAGCAGCTCGCCGGCTTCCTGCCGATCCCGCAGGCGGCCGCCGGGATGCAGGCCCTCTACGCCGGCGCCCCCGCGGGCACCGTCGCCGCCTCGGCGGTGGGGCTCGTGCTCGTCGCGCTCGCGCTCGTCGCCGTCGCGGTCATCGCGCTCGCGCGGCGCCGCCGCACGAGCGTCGGCCGCCTGCTCGCCCCCGCCTAGCCCGCCCCGTCCCCTCCGACCGGGAGTCGCACCTGCGACTCCCGGTCGGAGGGGACGGGCAGGCGGCCCTCGTCGGGCGCCGCCGCAGGCCGGTCGGAAGGGCCGGGGCGATCAGCCGAGGCCGAGGTGGCGGCGGGCGAAGTCGGCGGTCTCGGCGAGGATGCGGACGCGCTCGGAGTCGTTCTTCGCGCTGCGCGTGTTCACCTCGGCGACGACGTGGCCGTCGAAGCCCGAGTCGCGGAGGTACTCGAGGGTCTCGGCGACCGGCTGACCGCCCTTGCCGGGGGCGAGGTGCTCGTCGAACACCTTGCCGCTGCCGCCGGGCGCCTGCCCGTCGCAGAGGTGCACGTGGCGCAGCCGCGGGCCGGCGGCGCGGGCGAGCTCGAGGGCGTCGTCGCCCGAGAGCGCCGCGTGCGAGAAGTCGAGGGTGATCGAGTCGCAGTCCATGTCGACCGGGTTGATGCCGGGCGAGTACATGCGGGTGCTCGAGCCCGACACGTTCCACGGGAACATGTTCTCGACCGCGACCGTGACGCCCGAGCGCTGCTCGAGCCCGCGCACGAGGTCGAGGAAGCTCACCGCGTAGGCGCCCTGCCAGCGGAACGGCGGGTGCACGACGACGCAGTCGGCGCCCACCTCCGCGGCGAGCTCGACCGAGCGCTGCAGCTTCATCGCCGGGTTCGTGCCCCACACGAACTGCGTGAAGAACAGCACCGGCGCGTGGATCGCGAGCACCGGGAAGTCGTGCTTGTCGATGAGCTGCTGCATCGCGCCCGCCGAGCGGGAGGCCTGATCGGCGGAGATCATGATCTCCATCCCGTCGTACCCCGCCTCCTTGGCGATGCGGAACGACGAGTCCAGCCCCTTGGGGAACGTGCACGACGTGCTCATACCGATCTTGACCATCGTCGTCACCCTACGCCGCGCAGGTGACCGGGGCCTGCAGGGGCGTCCGAGCGGGGGGTGCTCGAGACTCGACCGTCCTCGTCACCCGCTAGGATTGCCGGGCGCAGTTGCTCGGCATCGGGGAGGGAGAAGCAGGATCTTGCTCACCATCCTCGCCGTCTTCGGCATCATGAGCATCGCGATGCCGCTGCTGCGGCGACTGCCCGGCAACCTCTTCTTCTACCTCGCCGCCGCCGTCTCGGCCGGCGCCGCGGCCTGGCTCGTCTCGATCGCCCCGACCGTCTTCGACGGCGGCGTCCACCTCGAGTCGCACACCTGGGTCGAGCAGATCGGGATGCAGCTCGACTTCCGCATCGACGCGCTGAGCTGGGTGCTCGCGATGATCGTCACGGTGATCGGCGCGCTCGTGCTCGTCTACTGCGCCGGCTACTTCACCGACACCGAGGCGTCGACCGGCCGCTTCGGCGGCGTGCTGCTCGCCTTCGCCGGCGTGATGCTCGGCCTCGTCACCGCCGACAACATCTACCTGATGTTCATCTTCTGGGAGGCGACGAGCATCCTCTCGTACCTCCTCATCGGCCACTACTCGGGCCGCCGGGCCTCGCGAGGCGCGGCGATGCAGGCGCTGCTCGTCACCACGCTCGGCGGCCTCACGATGCTCGTGGGCCTGGTGATGCTCCACATCGGCGCGGGCTCGGCGAAGCTCAGCGAGATCGTCGTCGCCGGGCTGCAGCCGAACGGCTACGTGATCACCGCGGCCCTGCTCGTGCTCGTGGGCGCGGCGACGAAGTCGGCGCTCGTGCCCTTCCACTTCTGGCTGCCCGGCGCGATGGCCGCGCCGACGCCGGTGTCGGCGTACCTGCACGCCGCCTCGATGGTGAAGGCGGGCATCTACCTCGTGCTCCGCATGGTGCCCGGCTTCCACGACATCCCCGGCTTCCGCGAGACGCTCATCGTCGCGGGCGTCGTCACGATGCTCGTCGGCGGCTGGCGCTCGCTGCGGCAGTACGACCTCAAGCTCGTGCTCGCCTACGGCACCGTCTCGCAGCTCGGCTTCATCATGGTGATCGCCGGCTACGGCACCCGCGACGCCGCGCTCGCCGCGCTCGCGATGGTGCTCTCGCACGCGATGTTCAAGGGCGCGCTGTTCCTCGTCGTCGGCATCATCGACCACTGCGCCGGCACCCGCGACATCCGCAAGCTCTCGGGCCTCGGCCGCCGCGCCCCGGTGCTCGCCACGACCGCGACGATCGCCGCCGCCTCGATGGCGGGCCTGCCGCCGACCTGGGGCTTCGTCGCGAAGGAGTCGGCGCTCGCCGCCTTCCTGCAGGGCGTCGAGCACGGGGATGCGTGGGGCTGGGTCGCGCTCGTCGGCGTCGTCGCCGGCTCGGCGCTCACCGTCGCCTACACGCTGCGCTTCCTCCACGGCGCGTTCGCCCGCAAGCCCGAGCTCGACGTCGAGGAGACCCGGCCCGACCGGCGCTCGGCGGTCGAGATGCTCGCGCCGATCGTGCTCGTGCTCGCGACGCTCGTGCTCGCGTTCGCGACCGGCCCCGTCGACGGTCTGCTCGCGCACTTCGCCGACGCGGTGCCGTCGCTCGCCCCCGAGCATCCCGCCCACCTCGCGCTCTGGCACGGGTTCACCACGGCGCTCGTGCTCTCGCTCGCGACGCTCGTCGTCGGCGCGCTGCTGTTCGCGGCCCGCGGCCCGGTGGCGGCGCTGCAGGAGCGGGTGCCGGCGTGGATCGACTCGTCGCGCGGCTACTGGACGACGATGCGCGTCGTCGACTGGCTCGCCGCCCGCATCACCGCGACGACGCAGCGCGGCTCGCTGCCGTTCTACCTGTCGACGATCCTCATCGTCGTCGCCTCGCTGCTCGTGTTCGCGTTCATCGGGATGCGCTCGGCCGAGATCGTCGTCGAGCCGCTCGTGAGCTGGCAGAACGCCGCGATCGTCGGCATGATGGCGCTCGCGGCGATCGCCGCCGCGAACTCGCACAAGCGCTTCCAGGGCCTCGTGCTCGTCGGCATCACCGGCTACGGCATGGCCGGCATCTTCGCGCTCGCCGGCGCCCCCGACCTCGCCACCACGCAGGCGCTCATCGAGACGATCACGCTCGTCGTGTTCGTGCTCGTGCTGCGCCGCCTGCCGGCCCACCACGCCGAGCTCGACAACAACCTGCCGAAGTGGCTGCGCTGGACGATCGGCTGGGCCGTCGGCCTCGGCATCGGCGGCGCGCTCGTCGTCGCGCTCGCCGGCCGGGTCGCGCCGAGCGACGGCCTCGCGTTCCCCGAGCTCGCGGTGACCGGCGGCCACGGCGAGAACTTCGTCAACGTCACGCTCGTCGACATCCGCGGCTGGGACACCATGGGCGAGCTGCTCGTGCTCGTCGCCGCCGCGACCGGCGTCGCGAGCCTCGTCTACCTCCGCACCCGCGGGTCGGTGCGCGAGCGCCGGCACGTGAAGCCGCGCGAGGACGGCCGCCGCGTGTGGCTGCTCGCCGGCCACTCGGTCGACCCCGAGCACCGCTCGATCGTCGTCGAGGTGATCGTGCGGCTGATCTTCCACGCGCTGCTCATCACCTCGCTGTTCCTGCTGTTCTCGGGCCACAACGACCCGGGCGGCGGCTTCGCCGGCGGGGTGGTCGCGGGCCTCGCGCTCGCCGCCCGCTACATCGCCGGCGGCCGCAAGGAGCTCGACGCGGCGGTGCGCATCGACGCCGGCTGGCTGCTCGGCCTCGGCGTGCTCATCGTCGGCGCCGCGGTCGTCGGCCCGATGCTCGTCGGCCATGCGCCGTTCACGTCGTTCTGGATCGACGAGCGGCTGCCGGTGATCGGCCACTTCATCTTCGTCACCTCGACGATCTTCGACGTCGGCGTCTACCTCATCGTCATCGGCCTCGTCATCGACATCCTCCGCTCGCTCGGCTCCGAGCTCGACGAGCAGGCCGAGGAGGAGGACCTCCTCTCGAAGGACGTCGGCGCGATGGTGCTCGACGAGGCCGAGGTGCGCGGCGAGCGCCGCGGCGAGCCGGCGATGCCGGTGACCCGGCAGATCCAGATCATCGGCCGACAGCAGCTCAAGCGGGCCGAGAAGGCGCGCAAGCAGGACGAGAAGCGCAAGCAGCGGCTCGAGCGGAAGGGGCGCGGCGAATGACCGTCATCGACCTCGTGCTCGTCGCCGGCGTCGTCGTGCTCTTCGCGACCGGCGTCTACCAGCTGCTCGAGCGCAGCTTCACCCGGATGATCTTCGGGTTCATCCTCGTCGGCAACGGCACCAACCTGCTGCTGTTCACCACCGTCGGCCGCCCGGGCCTCGCCCCGGTGCTCGCCGAGGGCGCGGCGCCCGACGACTACACCGACCCGCTGCCGCAGGCGTTCATCCTCACCGCGATCGTCATCACCTTCGCGACGACGGCGTTCATGCTCGCGCTGCTCTACCGCTCGTGGCGCCTCGCCCGCGTCGACATCGTCCGCGACGACGAGGAGGACATCGCGCTGCGCACGATCGACACCGAGGCCGACGACGAGGTGTTCGACCCCAACGACGCCGCCGGCGAGACCGAGTTCGGCGAGGTCGACGAGGACGGCAACCCGATCGACCCCGAGCCCGAGCCGGAGCCCGCCGTCGGCGCCGCGCCGGCCGGCGACCACGTCGAGGCCGGCGACGAGACGCCCGCCGACGACCAGACCCCCGACCTGTCGACCGATGAGAGCGAGGTGCGCCCGTGAGCCAGCTCGTCCCCCTCATGGTGCTCGCGCCGCTGCTCGGCGCCGGTCTCACGCTCACCGCCGGCCGCCGCCGCGGCGTGCAGATCGCGATCGCCTCGCTGACGATGCTCGTCTCGCTCGCGATCGCGGTGGCGCTGCTCGCCGTCGTGCACCTCGGCGACGAGGCGCTCGTCGTCGTGGTCGGCGGCTGGGCCGCGCCGTTCGGCATCGCGCTCGTCGTCGACCGGCTCTCGGCGCTGATGATCGTGGTGTCGAGCATCGTGCTCATCGCGGTCATGGCGTTCTCGATCGGCCAGGGCGCCGCCGACGGCGACGACGAGACGCCGGTGTCGATCTTCTACCCGACCTACCTCGTGCTCGCCGCCGGCGTCTACAACGCGTTCATCGCCGGCGACCTGTTCAACCTCTACGTCGGCTTCGAGATCCTGCTCGTCGCGAGCTTCGTGCTCATCACCCTCGGCGGCACCGCGGCGCGCATCCGCGCGGGCGTCACCTACATCATCGTGTCGCTCGTCTCGTCGATCCTCTTCCTCGCGACGATCGGCCTGATCTTCGCGGCGGTCGGCACCGTGAACATGGCCGAGATCTCGGTGCGGATGAGCGAGGTCGCGCCCGAGCTGCAGCTCATGCTCCACCTCATGCTGCTCGTCGCCTTCGGCATCAAGGCGGCGCTGTTCCCGCTGTCGTTCTGGCTGCCCGACTCGTACCCCTCGGCGCCGGCGCCGGTCACCGCGGTGTTCGCGGGCCTGCTCACGAAGGTCGGCGTCTACGCGATCCTCCGCACCGAGTCGCTGATCTTCTTCGCCCACGACCTGTCGGTGCTGCTCATCGTCGTGTCGATGGCGACCATGCTCTTCGGCATCCTCGGCGCGGTCGCGCAGGCGGGCATCCGCAGGATGCTCTCGTTCACGCTCGTGAGCCACATCGGCTACATGGTGTTCGGCATCGCGCTCGGCACCGAGCTCGGCTGGGCCGCGACGGTGTACTACATCGTCCACCACATCCTCGTGCAGGCGACGCTCTTCCTCGTCACCGGCCTCATCGAGCGCGTCGCCGGCACCTCGACGCTCACGCACCTCGGCGGCATGCTGAAGCGCGCGCCGATCGTCGCCGTGCTGTTCTTCATCCCGATGCTCAACCTCGGCGGCATCCCGCCGTTCTCGGGCTTCATCGGCAAGGTGGCGCTGTTCGTCGCCGGCGCCGAGGGCACCACGCTGCAGGTGCCGCAGCCGCTCGTGTGGGTCGGCATCGCGATCGGCGCCGCGACGAGCCTGCTCACCCTCTACGCCCTCACCCGCGTGTGGAACCTCGGCTTCTGGCGCGGCGAGGACTAGGTCGAGGAGTTCACCTCGCCGCTCGTCGAGCAGCTCGAGGAGGAGCCCGGCGGCGAGGTCGTCAAGGAGCAGCGCGACAACTCGATGCTGATGACCGGCGCGACCACCGCGCTCGTCGTCGTCACGGTGCTGCTCACCGTCTTCGCCGGGCCGATCTTCGACATCGCCGACGACGCCGGCGCGAACCTCAAGGAGCCGTGGTCGTACATCGGCATCGTGCAGGGGAGCGAGGGGACGAAGCCATGACCCGCCGCCCCTCCTGGCTCGCGCAGCTGCCGCTGCTCGTCGGCCTCGTCGTCCTCTGGCTCGCGCTGTGGGGCCACATCGACGCGATCAGCGTCGTCACCGGCATCGCCTTCGCGGTGCTCGTCGTGCAGGTGTTCCGGCTGCCGCCGGTCGAGCTGTCGAGCCGCTTCCACCTCGGCTGGACCATCGTGCTCATCGGCCGGTTCCTGTTCTGGGTGATGCGCGCCTCGTTCCAGGTCGCCTGGTACGCGGTGCGGCCGAAGCCGGCGCCCGTGTCGTCGATCATCGCGGTGCGGATGCGGACGAACTCCGACTGGCTGCTCACGCTCGCCGCCGAGATGAACATCCTCGTGCCGGGGTCGGTCGTCGTCGACGTCGACCGGATGCGCGGGGTGCTCTACCTGCACGTGCTCGCCGCCGGCGACGACGACGAGGTCGAGAGCGCCCGCCGCTTCGCCTTCCGCATCGAGGAGTCGCTCGTGCGCGCGCTCGGCAGCCACGAGGACATCCACCGCATCAACCGCGACCGCGCCGAGCAGGGCCGCCGGCCGATCATCGTCTCGCGCGCGCAGCGCCGCTACGACGCCGAGCGCGAGGCCGAGCGCCGCCGCCAGCAGCAGGAGTGGGAGGAGGCGCAGTGACCCCCGAGCTCATCACCGTCGCCGCGTGGGCGATCGGCGCCGTGTTCGCCGTCGGCGCGCTGCTCGCGCTCGTGCGCGTCGTGCGCGGGCCGTCGATCGTCGACCGGATGGCCGGCTCCGACACCCTGCTCACCATCCTCATCTGCGTGCTCGTCACCGAGATGGCGATCAACCGGCACACGACCACGCTGCCGCTCGTCATCGCGCTCGCGATGACCGCCTCGATCGGCACGCTCTCGGTGGCCCGGTTCGTCTCGCGCGGGAGGAGGTCGCACCATGATGAGCGGTGACCTCTGGCGCGACGCGCTCACCCTCGCGCTGCTGCTCGTCGGCGCGCTGCTCTCACTCGCGGCGGGCGTGGGCCTGCTGCGCTTCGACGACCACATCCAGCGGCTGCACGCGCAGTCGAAGCCGCAGTCGGCGGGGCTGCTGTTCATCCTCATCGGCCTCGCGCTGCAGCAGACCGGCTGGGCGACCGCCGCGATGCTGCTGCCGGTGCTCGTGTTCCAGTTCCTCACCACCCCGACCGCGGCGCACATGCTCGCGCGCGGCGGCTACCGCTCGCGCCACTTCGACGACGCGGTGCTCCACGTCGACGAGCTCGAGCACGACGTCGACCGCGCCCAGCGCGCGGAGGACGCCGAGCAGGCCCGCGAGGACGCCGAGCTCGCCCGCGAGGCGGCCGAGCACGAGGCGCTCGGGGATGCGCCGGGCGGCGCCGCCGGGGAGGGCGCGGGCTCCGACCGCGGGCAGGGCGATGGGGTCGCCGGCCGCGAGTAGACTCGGGGGCATGGCCGAACACGACATCGACATCAAGCCCAAGTCCCGTGCCGTCACCGACGGCATCGAAGCCACCGCCTCGCGCGGCATGCTCCGCGCCGTCGGCATGGGCGACGACG
>JAAYAS010000270.1 GCA_012719255.1 Microbacteriaceae bacterium
GAGGGCATGCACTTCTCGCTCGTGTCGCGCGAGGTCATCGCCGACTCGGTCGAGGTCGTCATGGAGGCCGAGCGCCTCGACGGCTCGGTGCTGCTCGCCGGCTGCGACAAGTCGCTGCCCGGCATGCTCATGGCCGCCGCCCGCCTCGAGCTGCCGAGCGTGTTCCTCTACGCCGGCTCGATCATGCCCGGTCACGGGCGCCTCAGCGACGGCACCGTCAAGGACGACGTCACGATCATCGACGCGTTCGAGGCGGTCGGCGCCTGCAAGGCCGGCCTCATGAGCGAGGAGGACCTCAAGCGCATCGAGGAGGCCATCTGCCCGGGCGAGGGCGCCTGCGGCGGCTTCTACACCGCGAACACCATGGCCTCGGTCGCCGAGGCCCTCGGCATGTCGGTGCCCGGCTCGGCCGCGCCGCCGTCGGCCGACCGCCGCCGCGACTACTTCGCCCACAAGTCGGGAGAGGCCGTCGTCGAGCTGCTGCGCCGGGGCATCACCACCAAGGACATCCTCACGAAGAAGGCGTTCGAGAACGCCATCGCCGTCGTCATGTGCATGGGCGGCTCGACCAACGCCGTCCTCCACCTGCTCGCGATCGCCCGCGAGGCGCAGGTCGAGCTCACCCTCGACGACTTCAACCGCATCGCCGACCGCGTACCGCACCTCGCCGACATGAAGCCGTTCGGCAAGTACGTGATGAACGACCTCGACCACATCGGCGGCATCCCGGTGGTCATGCAGGCGCTCCTCGACGAGGGCCTCATCCACGGCGACGCGATGACCTGTACCGGCCGCACGGTCGCCGAGAACCTCGCCGAGCTGCGCCCCGGCGCCCTCGACGGCGAGATCATGCGCACCATCGACAACCCCATCCACACCACCGGCGGCATCTCGATCCTGCACGGCTCGCTCGCGCCCGAGGGCGCGGTCGTGAAGTCGGCCGGCTTCGACCTCGACGTCTTCGAGGGCCCCGCGCGCGTGTTCGAGCGCGAGCGCGCCGCGATGGACGCGCTCACCGAGGGCCGCATCCAGCACGGCGACGTCGTCGTCATCCGCTACGAGGGCCCGAAGGGCGGCCCCGGCATGCGCGAGATGCTCGCGATCACCGGCGCGATCAAGGGCGCCGGGCTCGGCAAGGATGTACTACTGTTGACTGATGGTCGATTCTCCGGCGGCACAACCGGCCTGTGCATCGGCCACGTCGCACCCGAGGCAGTAGACGCAGGTCCCATCGCCTTCGTGCGCGACGGAGATCTCATTCGGGTCGACATCGCGAACCGGACCATCGACCTACTCGTCGACGAGTCCGAGCTCGCCGCCCGCCGCGACGGCTGGGCACCGCTCCCTCCGCGGTACACGCGGGGCGTGCTCGCGAAGTACGCGAAGCTCGTCCGCTCCGCGTCCGAGGGCGCGATCACGGGATAGCGCGACGCGCATCCCAGCACGCCTACGACCACAGGAATGATTCTGCATGTCACGTGAAGACACTGCGTCCGCCGCGTCCGCGCCGGAGCGCATGACCGGTGCCGCGGCCGTCGTCCGCTCGCTCGAGCTGCTCGGGGTGACCGACGTGTTCGGCCTCCCCGGCGGGGCCATCCTCCC
>JAAYAS010000271.1 GCA_012719255.1 Microbacteriaceae bacterium
CCCCCCGGACCCCTGGCGCCAGCATCTCCAAGTTGCCGCCCGTATCTCTGGCCGCGACCGAAGGCGCCCGGAGAAAACGCTGGCGCGTTGCGGAGTCCCTGGTGCCCTGGCACCAGCCTCTTCGGCCGGCCGCCAGCATCTTCGACCACTGGGGGCCGGAGAGGTGAGCGGGAGTGGGGCGCACGCAAGGTCCCGCAAGATGCTGGCGCGTTGCGGAGTCCCTGGTGCCCTGGCGCCAGCGTCTTCGGCCGGCCGCCAGCATCATCGGTCGGTGCGGGGCAGGGGGGCGGTGCGGGGCGGGGGGTCGGCGCGGGCCTCGCGGCCGGCGAGGCGGCGCTTGCGGCGCTTCCGCCGCCGGTCGGCGACGAACTCGCGCGACGCGGTGCTCGACAGCGCGAGCAGCGCCGTCACCAGCAGTAGCAGGTTCGCGAAGTCGATGAGCAGGCCCACGCGGCCGGCCGCCTCGAGGCTCGCGAACCCGAGGGTCGCGACCGCCGACGCGAGCAGCACGGCCATGAGCAGCCAGCGCGCGAGCATCCGGCCCTGCACCGCGAGGAGCGCGAGCACGAGCTGCAGCACGATCGACGCGATCGACACGCCGAACACCACGACCCACACGACGTCGGTCAGCTCGGCGGCGCTCAGCGGCGCGCTCGCCTCGAACGAGAGCAGGCCGGTGTCGATCGAGACCACCTCGTCGAAGTTCCGCAGCTGCCAGAGGAACCGGCCGGTGCCGACGAGCGCGGCGAGCACGGCGAGCGCGCAGCCGACGACGAGGGCGAGAGGCCGCCCCTCCCACGTCACCCGCGCCGCCTCCTCGGGTGCGAAGTCGTGCCCCGTCGAGTCGAGGATGAGGGCCCGTCGCGCCTCGGCCTGCTCGGCCTCGAACTCGGCGTCGACCGGCAGCGAGCGGACGTCGACGATCGGCAGGTCGCCGTCGGTGACGATCGCGTCACCGCCGCCGTTGCGGGAGTGGTAGCCGGTCGAGAAGTCCTCGATGACGGTGACCCGGGCGTCGCCGTTGCCCTCGAGCACGGTGGCGACGATGTGATCGCGCTCGATGTCGGTGTTCTCGTCGATCTTGTGGGTGACTTGCAGGGTGAACAGCGAGAAGCCGATCGCCCGGTCGTAGGTGCCGGCGGCGAGCCAGTCGACGCGGCGGCCGCCGGGCAGCAGCCAGCCGTCGGGGCACCGCCAGAAGCGCACGTGGTGGCGCTTGCCGGGGTTGCCGTCGACCTCCTGCTGGTAGGCGAAGTCCTGCCGGCGGCCGAAGAGGAACAGCGGCGACACCGGCGCCTCGTCGTAGCTGCGGCCGGTGAGGGTGGCGGTGACGATGCGCCACGTCGACGCCGGGGTGATCTCGTCGGCCTGCGTCCACCCCGCCGAGCGCATCGCGTGGTGCAGCTGCGACTCGACACCCGCGAACGCGACGTTCACCGGATCGCCGAGCAGGCCGTCGGAGGTGCGGGTGCGGCCGATGAAGTAGTTCGGCACGTAGATGCTCGAGAGGATGCGGTGCAGCCGCGGCAGCGTGAGGTAGGCGGCGACGAGCCAGCCGGCGACGAGCACGACGAGGTACCAGCCCCAGCCGAAGCGGGCGCCGTGCACGAGCATCGCGATGCCGAGCCAGAGGCTCACGACGCCGCCCGCGAGGAAGAAGAAGCGGTCGACGAGCCCTGCGTCGGTGACGAAGCGGCGCTGCACCGCGAAGGAGCGCCGCTGGCGGCGGTCGGCGTCGGCGCGGGTCGGCACGGCGGGCTCCTTCGGGTGCGGGCGGTCGGGGTGCGGGCGGCGGCGCGGATGCGCGTCCTTCCGTCAGCCTAGGAGACCGAGTCGGCAGCGCGGGCCGCCGTGCGCGCGGGGTCGTGGCCGTGGGTCCTGACCGCGCGCCGGCCGCGTGCTCGGCCGCCTTCACCGCCGCAGCCCGACCCGCGCCGGTGGCGCGCAGGTCGGGGCGGTGCCGAGCCGGGCGGCGGCCTGCGGCTCAGCTGTGCGCCCCGAGCCGCTCGACCGCCTTCAGCGCCGCGGCGCGACCGGCGCGCGTGGCGCCGACGGTCGACGCCGAGGAGGCGTAGCCGACGAGCAGCACGCGCGGATCGCGGACGACCTCGACGACGTCGCGGGTGCGGATGCCGCCGCCGGGCTCTCTCAGCCGCAGGGGCGCGAGGTGATCGAGGGCCGCGCGGAACCCGGTCGCCCAGAGGATCGCATCCGCCTCGATGCGGCGTCCCGAGGCGAGCACCACCGCATCCGGCTCGATGCGGGCGAGCGGGCCCGCCGACACGAGCCGACCGCGCTCGCGGGCGGCGACGTACTCGGGCCACTGCGGGATCCCGGTGCTCCGCACCACCGATTGCGGCGCGAGCCCGGCCCGGGCGCGCTCGTCGACGCGCCGCTCGACGTCGACGCCCCAGGCGGCGTCGAAGGGCCGCACGACCCAGTCGGGGTCGCGCCGCGTCGACCAGGTGGTCGCGGCGCCGGCCTGCTCGAGCAGCAGGATGAACTGCACTGCCGAGAGCCCGCCGCCGACGACCACGACGCGCTGCCCGCGGAACTCCTCGGCGTCGTGGAAGTCGACGGTGCGCAGCTGCCGCCCGGCGAACGTCGCGATGCCGGGCACGTACGGCACGAACGGATGCGTCCAGGTGCCGGTCGCGCTGATGATGAGCCGCGCATCCCAGTGCCGTTCGCCGGCGCGGATGCGGAGGGGCGCGGCGGGGTCGTGGGCGCCGGCGGTCTCTCCGTGACCGCCGGCGCCGGCGGGGTTGCCGGTGCCGGCGGGGTCGTGGGGGCCACCGGAGCGGGCCGGGTCGCCGGAGTCGGCGGGCGCGCGGGAGCCGCCGAGCGACTCGACACGGTCGACGGCGACCGGCCGGATCACCGGCAGCTCGAAGCGCCGCTCGTACTCGGCGTAGTAGCGGCCTACGACCGCCGACGACGGCTCGGTCGGGTCGACCTCGCCGAGCGGCAGGCCGGGCAGGTCGTGGATGCCGTGGGCGCGGCCGAGGGTGAGCGCCGGCCAGCGGTGGCGCCAGGCGCCGCCCGGTCCCTCGTTCGCGTCGAGGACGACGAAGTCGCGCCACGGCTCGAGGCCGCGCCGCCGCAGCCAGTAGGCGGCGGTGAGCCCGGCCTGACCGGCGCCGATCACGACGACCTGCAGCATGCGTTCCTCCTTGCCCTGCCGGCGGCGCGCCGCCCATATGCATGCGAACGCATCGGGCGGCGGGGCATTCCCTCGTCGACTCCCCCGGGAGGGTCGGCGACGCTCCCGGGGAGGTCGGCGACCCTCCCGGGGGAGTCGATCGCCGGCCCGCGCATCCTGCGGAAATCGCCCGAAACGCCCTGCGGGATCGCTGCTCGAGCCGGTTCTCGCGGCGCGACGGCGTCGGTCGCCGACTCTCCCGGGGCCGTCGGCGACTCTCCCGGGGCGGTCGGCGACTCCCCCGGGAGGGCCGGCGCGATGGCCGGCCGTCGCCCGGCGGTGGGGCCGCGCACGGCGGGATCGGGTTGGATGGGGTGCATCCGCCACCCCGCCGACCCCGAGGAGCCCGCATGCACCACGACGACCTCCTGCTCGATCGGCTCGTCGAGGTCGACCGCACGAGCTCCGCCGACCGGGCGTGGACCGACTGGGCCGTCGAGCGCATCGAGGCCGACGGCCGGCGCTCGGCCGACACCCACCTCATCCGGCTCGAGCTGCCCGTCGACTTCGGCGTCGACGTCTACCTCAAGGACGAGTCGACGCATCCCACCGGCAGCCTGAAGCACCGGCTCGCCCGATCGCTGTTCCTGCACGCGCTCGTGAACGGCTGGCTGCGGCGCGGCATGCCGGTGATCGAGGCGTCGAGCGGCTCGACCGCGG